>VHCN01000002.1 GCA_016871675.1 Verrucomicrobiota bacterium | reverse complement strand
AGATCGAGGAACTCGCCAAGGCTCTCGACGCGGTGATCAAGAACGGCACGGTCTGACGTCGTTGGATTTCAAGTTCCAAGTTGAATGCCGCCCGGCTGGTTCGGCACGCATCACGACCCTGGAATTCTGAACTCGGAACATCCCCATCCCTCCTGCGGTTCCGACACCAGGGAGGCCAGTGCCAACCCGATGACGATCACCCTTCGCATCCCCCAAATCGCCGTGCGACTGCCTTGGCCGAAAATACGGGTGCGTAATAAAACGCTTGTCCGACCTGCGCCCCTCGTGTCCAATCCCGCACTATGATTTCTGCGCAGGCACCCGCAGCCAAGCCGCTCGGAGTGACCGAGTGGCTGATCTGCTTCATCGCCGTCATCGGCTTCGCCTTCGACATCTACGAGCTGCTGATGCTGCCGCTGATCGTGAAGCCTGCCATCGCCGCGTTGAGCGCGCCGCTCGTTGAACAGATGGTGCAGGGCGGCATGCCCCGCCCCGAGGCCGTCGCGCAATGGCTCCCCGGCGGCGAGATGTATGTGAAGTGGGCGCGCACGCTGTTCTTTGTCCCCGCGATCTTCGGCGGCGTCTTCGGCCTCATCGGCGGCTACCTCACGGACCGGCTGGGCCGGAGGCGGGTGCTTACGTTCAGCATTCTGCTCTACGCCTTCGCGGCGGGGGCGGCGGGTTTGAGCACGAGCCTGTGGCAGTTGCTCTTCTTCCGCTGTCTTGTGTTCATCGGTGTGTGCGTCGAGTTCGTCGCGGCGGTGGCGTGGCTGGCCGAGCTGTTCCCCAACCCCGCACAGCGCGAGAAGGTGCTGGGCTTCACGCAGGCGTTCTCATCCGTCGGCGGCTTCATGGTGTCGGGCGCGTATCTGCTCTGCGTCAACTTCGCCAACAGCTTGCCGGCCATCCACGGCGGGCACGATGCCTGGCGCTACACGCTCATCTCCGGGCTGATCCCGGCGATCCCGCTGATCATCGTCCGCCCGTTCCTGCCCGAGTCGCCGGTCTGGGCGAGGAAGCGCGAGGCCGGCGAGCTCAAGCGCGCCAGCTTCGCCGCGTTGTTCACGCCGGAACTTGCGCGCACCACCATCGTCACCGCCATCATTGTCGCCTCCTGCTATGGCATGGCCTTCGGCGCGATCCAGCATCTCCCGCAGATTGTGCCCGGCCTGACCGACGTGAAGGCCGCGGCCAAGGCCAAGCAGGACGGATTGGTCAAGGCCGCGAGTGACGCTGGCAAGCCCGCGCCGGACGCAAAAGCCGTGGCCGCCGCGGGTCGTCAGGAGACGGAGCGCTTCGCCGGCGAGGTTCAGCTCTGGCAGGAGGTCGGCGGCATGGTGGGCCGGCTCGCGCTGGCGGGTGTGATCATTGTCATCGTGAGCAAGCGCAACGTCCTGCGTATTTTCCACCTCGCCGCGCTCGTCTGCGTGCCGGTGTTCTTCTGGTGGCTGTCGAAGAACCTCGGCCAGACCGGCAACCTCGACCTGGTGAAGTGGGGCGCGGCCTTGTGCGGCTTCTTCGTCGTCGCCACCTTCAGCTTTTGGGGCAATTACCTGCCCCTGGTCTATCCCGTCCACTTGCGCGGCACCGGCGAGAGCTGGGCGGCGAACATCGGCGGGCGCATCCTGGGCACCTCGGCGGCGTGGTTCACCTTCACGCTCTCCGCCGCCAAGCCGCCGGACCCGTCGAAGATTGCGCTTACCGCCGCGATGGTCGCCGGTGCCTTCGCCCTCATCGGCGCGGCGGCCACGCACTGGCTGCCTGAGCCCAAGCCTGAGCATGTCGAGGAATAGCCCGGGCTCGGGTCGCCCACCAAGGAGGCGGACGGAGGAGCGACATCTCCGGGCGTTCCTTCGTTTTCACAATCTCTCCGTCGCGAGAGCAGGAAGGGTCGCGACTGAAGCTTCGGACTCAGCGTGATCATCCCCGCAGGGCTCCGGCGCCTTGACAACCCCGCGCGATAAAGCAAGCCTGCTTGCATGAAATCCATCGCTCCGCTCGCAGCCGCGGCTTGCGTCACTTTCGGGTTCGCTGGCATGGCGCAGGAGAAGAAGTCTTCCACGGCGCATCCGGTCACCATCACGTTTTACATCGCTGGCGTTCAGTGCAACTCCTGCGTGGACTCCATCACGGATGCCGTGAAGAAGGTTCCGAGCGTGACCGCCGTCAACGGCTTGAGCGAAGCCTCCGGCTACGCGCTCGTCTCGTTCGACTCCCACGTCTCGAGCTTTCACCAAATCGCCAGGGCCATTGCCGACGCGAACGCGGTCCACGGCGAACCCTACAAGCCCACGATCAGATTTCGCGTGCCGGACTACAGCCAAGGCGAGACTGCATCGAAGGTGGACGCCATCTTCAGCAAGCTCGCCACGCTCGTGACGGTGAAGGTTCTCGACCGCAAGGCCGGGTTGTTCGAGGCGGGCTTCCTGCCGCTGAAGGTCGACGCTTCGAAGAACGCCCCGCAAGGTTTCAACGGCGGCAATCTCGGCCATCCCATCCGTGACGAGGCGCCAAAAGGCCTCGGGCTTAGGTTCAACTTCGTGACCGAGGCGAGATCCGCTGCAAAGTAATCGTCCTCCACGCCCGCCAATCATTCCCGTCCAAACCCCGCTTCCGAGTCAATCCATGAAAACCCTGCGCACCTTCCGACTTGCCGTGGCGTGCCTCCTCGCCGCCGGTTCCGCTTCGCTCGCCGACAACTGGCCCATGTGGCGCGGCCCAAACCACGACGGCGTCAGCCCGGAGAAGGACATCCCCACCCACTGGACCTCGACCGAAAATGTCCGGTGGAAGACGCCGCTGCCCGAGGGCGGCGATTCCTCCCCGATTGTTTGGGGCGGGAAGGTGTTCATCACCCAGTCCATCGAAGCCGAGGGCGGCCGCAACCTGATGTCCTTCGACACGCGCACCGGCAAGCTGCTTTGGAAACAAGGCACCACATGGAAGCAATCCGAGCAGCGCTACGGCAAGAATCCCTACTGCGCCGCCTCGCCCGCGACGGATGGCGAACGCGTCATCGCCTTCTTTGGTTCCGCCGGGCTGTTTTGCTGGGACATGGACGGCCGCGAACTTTGGCGGCGCGACCTTGGCCGGCATCACTACGAATGGGGCTACGCCTCGTCGCCGATTCTGCACGGGGACTTGTGCGTGCTCTACTTCGGCCCCGGCGACAAGGCCGCGTTGCTCGCTCTCGACAAGAAGACTGGCAAGACCGTCTGGCAGGCTGACGAACCCGCGATCACACGCGGGCCGCGGACGGATGGATTTCGCGGCAGCGAGAACCGCGGCATGGTCTGCACCTACTCCACGCCCATCATCATGAAGGCCGGCGCCCGTGACGAACTCGTGATGCCCTGGCCCCAACAGGCGCGCGCCTACGACCCGAAGTCCGGCCGCGAACTCTGGCGCTGCGAGGGCTTGAACGAACTTGTGTATTGCTCGCCCGTCGCCGGGGATGGCGTGGTCGTCGCGATGGGCGGTTTCTTCGGCACGACCATTGCCGTGCGCGGCGGCGGTTCGGGCGACGTGACCGCGGCGAACCGACTCTGGCAAACCGTCCGCACCAAGAACCGCCTCGGCACGGGCATCGTCCGCGGCCAGCACGTCTACGTTCTCAACACCGAACTCGGGCTCGCCGAGTGCCTCGAACTTACGACGGGCAAAGTCGCGTGGTCTGAGAATATCCAGGCCAAGTCCGCCAAGCGCGACTCGTGGTCCTCGATGGTGCTCGCGGGCGACCACCTTTACAGCCCCACGCAAGGCGGCGAAGTCGTGGTCCTCCGCGCCGACCCGAAAAAGTTCGAGCAAGTCGCCATCAACCCGCTGGACAACGAACTCATCAACTCATCTCCCGCCGTGAGCCACGGGCGGATCTTCATCCGCACGCACAAGAATCTGTGGTGCATCGGGGCGGGCAACTAACTGGACCCCGCACCCATGCTCGTCGTCCATGTCCACGTCCGTGTGAAGCCCGAGTGCGTGGATGCGTTCCGCCGCATCACGCTCGAGAACGCGCGCGCCAGCGTTCGGGAGCCGGGCATCGCGCGCTTTGACGTCGCGCAGCAGGCGGATGACCCGACGCGCTTCGTGCTCGTGGAGGTGTATCGCACCGCGGATGCGCCCGCGAAGCACAAGGAAACCTCCCACTACGCCGCGTGGCGTGACACCGTGGCCGACATGATGGCCGAGCCGCGCCGAAGCGTGAAATTCGAGAGTGTGTTCCCCGGCGACGCGGAGTGGTGACCGTCGCCGTCGCGGCCGGCACCGGCCCGACGCCGGACTCAGGGCAGGATCACCTCCATCTGCTTCTTCACCATCCCGCGGATCATCTCGGTCTCGAACTTCGACAGCCCCGCCTTCTGCAAGTCCACGGAGAACGCGGGCAGCCACAGGGTTTCGCCGGGCTCCAGCTTCAGCTCGCGCCGGAGCCGTCGCTCGAAATCCTCCATGTGGCCCGCGCCATAAAAAATCGAGATCGACTTCGCGGGCTCCGCCTTTTCCAGCTCGGACTTGAGGTCCTTCATCACCGCGCGGTTCCGCTCGACGATGAGCACCTTCATGAGCGTCTGCATGTCGGGCGGCAGGCCATTCATCTGCGTGATGTCGCCCCGGATCTGCCCGAGCGTCTCGATGAGCGCGAGGCGCGTGAGCCCCTGCAACCTCGGACTCGTGCCGATGATCTGGATGACCCCCGCGAACATCTTGCCGACGAACGAGCTGCCGTCCATCACCTTGACCAGCCGGTCGAGTTGCTCGTTCTTCTTCGCAGGCGAGGCGTCGGCGGGATCGTCGGGGTCGCCCTCCATGATCTTCTGCAGTTCCTGGATCGAGAGGTCGCTGTTGCGGAACGTCGCGCGTTTGTAATCAATCGCTTCGAGTTGGAACACCAGCCCGAGCGACTCGGCCAGCGTGTGCTGGATCGACGTTTGTTTCGCGGACTTGTCCGGCGGGGCGGCGGCTTTCGCCGGGGCCGCGGGTTGCGTCGCGGCGGGTTCCTTCGTCGGTGCTCCTCTCGCGGCCTCGGGGGCGGGCGCGTTGGTCGAAGCCCGGGCTTGGACGCCCTCGAACAGGACGAGCGCCTGCGCGTCGAGGTGCTTCTGCAAGGCGCCGTAGTAATTTGTTTCGCCGATGTGCGACACCGCGGAGAGCCATACCGCCGGCCCCTTGCCGCCGGGCGCGGTGAACTTGCGCAGCGCGATCTGCAATTCAACCACGGTCGGGCTCGAGTTCGTCACGCGCATGAACGGCTCGATGACCAGTGTCCGCGACCTCGTGGCGGCGGGGGCGTCCGGTGCCTTGGCCTTTTCCTGCGACGCGGACGCGAACGCGGCGGTGTAAAATAGCGTGCACGCGAACGCGAGCCGGCGGAGGTGTTGGTTCATGAGTGAGCGGGATGGGCGGCGCCGCTGCGGCGCAGGCCGGTGGTTGCGTCGGGGCAAGTTAACCGCCCTTCACGGGGATTCAAGCCCGCCGACAGTTCCTCAAGGCAACTTGCGATAACTTTCGTGACGCCCGCTCACCTCGGCCCACAGGTCGGCGAGTCGCAGCGAACGGTTGCGCGAGCGGTTCACCCACTCGACCTCGTGCGGGTGGTCGGGCGCGGTGAAGCGGATGCCCCAGATCGGATCGAACGCCTCCTGCGACAGCGAGTAGCGCATGTCGCCGATCACCGAAGGATCCGCGGGCGAGCGCGCGACCCATCCGGCGGAAAACCAGTTGAAGCGTTGAAACGAACGCAGCCGGCCGTTGCGCGCGCGCTCGGCGGGGCCGAGTTGGGACTCGGAGACGAGCGGAAGCGACGTGCCGTCCTTCACCGTCGGGGATGAGAACCACCCGACCCGGATGCGGTCGCTGTGGATGTTGCCGCCGTGCTGGTAAAGCGAGCGCCAGATGATGTGGTTGCCGAGCGTGGGCATGAGTTCGCGCCGCTCGATGGTGTGGCCGCGCGCGGCGGCGAGCTTCGCCTGCGCCGACGCGGCGCGCGCGCGTTGCAGCCCGCCGAGCGCGAGGTAGCCGAGCGCGACCCCGAGCCCGGCACGGGCGAACACGACGCGCTTCGTCACGAGCGCCGCGGCGAACCCGCCGAGGATCGCAAGCGTGAACAGCGGATCGATGATCGAGATGAGGTCCCAGCCGAAGCGGGCGTCGTGGAATGGCCGCAGCAGTTGCGTGCCGTAGCTCGTGCAGGCGTCGAGCAGCGCGTGCGCGAGCCAGTTGAGCAGCGCGCAGAGCCACAGGTCGCGCCACTGCGGGCGGAACCTGCGCGGCGCGAACCACGGCGCCGCGATCGCGAGCGCGCCGAGCGGGGCGAAGAAGAGCGAGTGCGTGAAGTGCCGGTGATACTCGATGGTGAACAGCGGGTCGGCGTCGCTGTGGAGGAGGAAGTCGAGGTCGGGTGCCTCGCCCGCCATCACGCCGACCACGGCCGCGCGCCAGCCGAGTTTCCTGCCGAAGGCGGCGTGCCCGAGCGTCGCGCCGACCACGGCGTGGGTCACGGTGTCCATCGGGTGGCCAGGGCACCGGGCGGCTACTTCAAGTCCGCGAGAATTTTCTCCAGCAGCCGCGGCACGTATTCCTTCACGCGCTGCGGTTGGGTGCTCGTGGCGGGCAGCGATTTGATCCGGTCGAGGAACGGCAGCGCCGCGCGGTCGAAGCTGTCGAGGACATTGAGCGCCTCGACGCACGCCCAGTAGTCCGACTTGCCCGTGTCGGCGAGGGCAAGCAATGCGGGTGTGAGCGACTTCGCGGCGTCGTCTCCCCCGGCGAGCGCGAGCGCTTGCGCCGCCATGATGCGGACGCTCGGCGACTCGTCGGTGAGCGCCCGGTTCAACTCCGTCGCGCACGAGTTCGCCGCGTCCCTGCCCCGCATCAGCACGCCCATCACGCCCCAGTAACGGACGCCGCTGTCCGGGTCATTCATCGCCTGCTTGAGTTTCGGCAGGGCGTCGGGCTTGAGTGACGAGGCGAGTTCCGCGGTGTCGAGGATGCGCCCGAGCGGAAGTCGCGCGGCGTCGTGGCCGAGTTCGTAAGGCGTGGAAGCCGCGCTGCGCCGGTGCATCTCGGCTTCGGGCAGCAGGCCGACGTCGCGGATGCGCAGCGCGTGTTCGCGCTGCGCCTTGCGGAACTTCTCGAGCACGTCGCGATGTTGCGGCGAGCCTGCGAGGTTGTTCGCTTCGTCGCGGTCGGTTGTGAGGTCGTAGAGTTCCTCGGGCGCCTTTGGTTTCCAGAACGCGGCTTGCGCGGACGTGAGCTTGCCGTCCTTGAAGCCCTGCTCCCACGCGCGCGTGGTCGGCGTCTGCCACATGTAGTTGAGGTGCTGCCCGTAGATGAGGTGCGGCATGTAGTTGCGGATGTAAACGTAGCGGCCGTCGGTCACGCTGCGCACTGAGTCGTAGCGCTCGTCCATGCGGCCTCGAAAGCCGTGCACGAACGGCTGCGGCGCGGCCTCGAACCTGCCCATGAACGCATGCCCTTGCATCCAGTCGGGCGGTTTGATGCCGACGAGGCTGCACAGGGTCGGCGCAAAGTCCACGAAGCTCACCAGCCGGTCGGTCGCGCCGCCGGGCTTGTAATCCTTCGGCGCGAGGTGGCGCCACTTCTCCGGCACATGCACGATGAGTGGCACGTGCAGGCCGGAGTTGTAGGGCCAGCGCTTGCTGCGCGGCATGCCCGAGCCGTGGTCGCCGTAGAAGAAGATGATCGTGTCCTCCGCGAGCCCGGCGTCCTCGAGTTCCTTCAACTTCGCCGCGATCTGGCCGTCCATCGTGGTGATGTTGTCGTGATACTGCGCCCAATCGTGCCGGACCTCGGGCGTGTCGGGATGATACGCGGGCACGCGGACCTTCGCGGGGTCGTGCACGAGCGTGTGCGGCCGCGAGCGGATGCGGCTCTCGTGCGTGATCTCGTGGTTGAAGACGGCGAAGAACGGCTGGCCGGGCCTGCGGTTCTTGTAGTGCGCGTTGCGAGAGGATTCGTCCCACACGCCGTCGGGCTTGATGAGGTTGTAATCCTCCTTTGCGTTGTTGGAGCAATAGTAGCCCGCCTCGCGGAGGAACTGCGGATACATCCGCATGAAGGCCGGCATGCGGATGTTGCTCCGCATGTGGTGCGAGCCGGTCGAGGTCGGATAAACGCCGCTGATGATCGTGGTGCGCGCGGGCGCGCAGACGGGCGCGCACGACCACGCGCGCGTGTAGCGGAGGCTTCGCGCGGCGAACCGGTCGAGATTCGGCGTGACGGCGTAAGCGTCGCCGTAACATCCGAGATTCGGGCTGGTGTCCTCGCAGGTGAGCCAGAGGATATTGGGACGGTCGGCGGCGGACGTGGCAAGCGGCGCTGTGACGAGTGCGAGCAGGGCGAGAAAGCGCTTCATACGGTTCGCGAGTGTAAGCGGCAACCTGACGGAAGGGGCAACTGGATTCTGAGGCGTGAGCCGCCGCGCTCCGGCGCGCGACCGATCACACGCCGATGTCCTCGCTCCACAATTCCGGCCGCGTGGCAATGAAGTCGCGCATGAGCTGGATGCACTCGGGGTCCTGCAAGACGTCCACCGTCACGCCTTGCGAGCGGACGTGTTCCTCGGGCCCCTTGAACGTGACGTTTTCGCCCACGACCACGCGCGGGATGCGATAGAGGAGGACCGCGCCGCTGCACATCGGGCACGGGCTGAGCGTGGAGTAGAGGATGCACCGGCGATACACATCGGCGCGAAGGCGGCCGGCGTTTTCGAGGCAGTTCATCTCCGCGTGATGGATGACGCTGCCGTGCTGGACGCGCTGGTTGTGGCCGCGCCCGATGATTTTGCCGTCGAGCACGAGCACGGAGCCGATGGGAATGCCGCCCGCGGCGAGGCCTTTGCGGGCTTCGTCCAGCGCGGCGCGGAGGTAGGAGTTCATAATGACACTGGAGCGCTGGTCCCCGCCACGGTGCGGCTTCACGGCGGAATCACGGCGTAGTTCCGCCCGTTGGTCAATTTGCCCACGCGACGTTGGGCGACGTCGAGCAAGTAAACAGTGTCGCGACTCTGGAACAAGCACTCGGACGAACCCGAAATGAGCGTCGGGCGACTAAGGAAGTAGCGGAACTCAGCGAGGTGTAGCAGTCCTGGGTTCACAGCGAAAAAGAGGTGCGAGCTGGGCTCCGAGTTCTCTTTGTATACTCGGATGGAATTCCCGAGTCCGGGTGGCGCCCAAGCTACCCAGTCGCCGGACGTGTCCCTGCCGCCCCAATCGCGATTCCCGGTCGAACCAAATACTTTAAGGCCAGTGAATACGTTGGTTGCTGCGGTGTTTGTCTGCGTCGTCTCCCCCGTGTCAACCCGGCGAATCCAGTGCTTCCCCGTCTTATCTTCGAAAACTACCAAGTCCAGGCCAGCGTTCACAGTGTAAGCTTTGACTGCGGTTGGGACGAGGGTCCGCCGGTTGGCGCCATTCGAGTCAATGACCTTCAAGTTTGCGTCGCGCGAGTCGATGTAGGTGACGCGCGACGGCGGCGACTTCGCCCAACTCGTGTCGCGGGTGAATTCGCGCACGTCGTGTCTCGGCTTGGTGGCGTGGTAATGGATCGGAGCCAGCACTGCATACGTGGCGAGGTTTGCCACCAAAACCCCGAGCCAAACGCGCCTTGGAATGGCGGCGATGTCCTCGCGCATGAGCCAGTTCTGCAAGCTGCCTTTTTCGACGACCAGCGTAACGACAAAGAAGAACGCTGTGCCGATGCTAATTGCGAGCGGATACAGTTCGAAGTAGCCGCGCAGGTCATCGTGCAGGAGCAGCGGGTAGAAGAGAGAGTTTGCGAACTTCACGGGTATCCCGGAAAGCAACGACCAGCAGTTCGCGCGCAACACAGGGCCGCTCAAGTCCCGAAATGGAATTCCCCACGTCTTAGCCAGGATCGCCCCTTCAACTACGACTTGAAAGAGGAGTAGCGGAATCAAGACCGCGATTCCGTAGGCCATGACCAGCGGAAAGTTGATGCCGTCCGCCAGCATCGGAAGTGGAGGGGTGTTCAAAGTAGCTGGCACGGCCTCACGCTCGATCTAGGATCCACCGCATCGCCTTCTCCGCCAGTTTGTCGAAGGCGGTCACGCAGAGTTCGAGGTGTTCTTCCTTCGTGTCCTCGATCTTGTTGTGGCTGATGCCGTGGAGGCTTTGGACGAACATCATCACGGTGGGCACGCCGGCGCGCGCGACTTCGGCGGCGTCGTGCAACGGGCCGCTCGGCAGGCGATGCGACTGGCCGCATGTCTCGCGGATGGACTCGTCGCAGAGCGCGATGAGTTCGTCGTTGAACGGGCGCGGGGCGATTTGCCACAAGCGCTCCCACGAAACCTTCACGTTGCCTTCGCGCGCGAAGCGTTCGCTGGCGTCCTTCGCTTCCTGCAACATCCGCGCCAGTTTGGCGGCGTCGAGATGCCGCTGGTCGAGCGTGATGCGGCATTCCTCGACGACGCTGGTGACGATGCCGGGCTTGGTCGTGCAGGAGCCGATGGTGCAAACGCCGTTGCCGCTGCGCGCGGCAATTCTGTAAATCTCCTGGCTCATGTTCGCGGCGGCGAGGAAGGCGTCCTTGCGGCGGTTCATCGGCGTGCTGCCGGAGTGCGCGGCCTGGCCGTGAAACGTGATGGCGTGTCGCTCGACGCCGAACGTGCCGAGCACCGCGCCGAGCGGCAGACCGAGGTCCAACAGCACTGGGCCCTGCTCGATGTGCAACTCCAGATACGCGGCGGCGTTCGTGAGTTCCTTGCCGCTGTCCTTCACGCGCTCGAACTCGATGCCGACATTCTCCAGCGCGTCGGGAAGTTTGATGCCCTGCTTGTCCACCAAGCCGCGCGCCTCGGTCATGTCGAGGTTGCCGGAGCACGCGGAAGAACCGAACAGACTCTTGCCGAAGCGCGCGCCTTCCTCGTCGGCCCAATCCACAAGGCGCACGGACACGGGTGGCTTGCCGTGATACTGCGCGTTGATGCGCCGGAGAATCTCCACGCCCGCGAGCACGTTGAGGCAGCCGTCGAGCCAGCCGCCGTTCGGCACGGAGTCCATGTGGCCGCCGATGAGAAGCGCGCGGTCGGACGCGCCATGAAGCGTGCTCCACAGGTTGCCGGCGGCATCCATGTGCGTCTCGACGGGCAGCGCGGCGAGCTTGTTGCGCAGCCACGCGCGCGCGTCGACCCACTTCGGCGTGAAGGCGACCCGTTGCGCCCCGTTCTCATCGCCGGTGAGCGCGCGGAGTTCCTTCAGTTCGGCGATGGGGCGTTTGGCATCGAGCGTGTTCATGCCAGCGGTCGAATCGCCGGGACGCAGCCGATGTTTCCTGTCGCCACGGTGGTCATTTGCGCCTAGATTGCGGCCACAGCGGTCAGAAACAAAGTGCAAAGCCATGCCCTCCCTCGCGACCACCGTGGACGGCTTGAAGCTGCCGAACCCGTTCATCATCGGCTCGGGGCCGCCGGGCACGAACCTAAACGTGATCACCAAGGCCTTCCAGGAGGGCTGGGGCGCGGTCATCGCCAAGACCATCAGCCTCGACGCGTCGAAGGTCACCAACGTCACGCCGCGTTATGCGAAGCTGCTTGCGGCAAGCGGCGAGGTCATCGGGTGGGAAAACATCGAGCTCATCAGCGACCGGCCGTTCACGCACTGGCTCGATGAATTCAAGAGGTGCAAGGACCAGTTCCCTGATCGTGTGCTCATCGCGAGCATCATGGAGGAATACCGCCGGGATGCGTGGATCGAGATCGTGGAGCGCTGCCAGGGCGCGGGCGTGGACGCCTTCGAGCTGAATTTCTCCTGCCCGCACGGCCTGCCCGAGCGCAAGATGGGCGCGGCGATGGGCGAGAACCCGGAAATCCTCGAGGAAGTCTGCGCCTGGGTCGCGTCGGCCGCCAAGCGGCCCGTATGGGCGAAGATGACGCCAAACGTCACGCACATCGAGGATCCGAGCCGCGCCGCGTTGCGCGCCGGCGCGAGCGGCATCAGCGCCATCAACACCATCCGCAGCGTGATGGGTGTGAACCTCGACACGCTGCGCCCGGAACCGTCCGTCGAGGGCTACACAACGCCCGGCGGCTATTCGTCCAAGGCCGTCCGCCCGATCGCGCTGCGGATGGTCATGGAAATCGCGCTGATGATCCGCAGGGAATTCCCCGGCCGTTCGCTCTCGGCGATTGGAGGCGTGGAGAGCGGCAACGACGCGGCTCAGTTCATCCTGCTCGGGGCGGACACGGTGCAGGTGTGCACCGGCGTGATGAAGCACGGCTACGAATGCGTGAAACCGATGTGCGACGAATTGCTCGCCTTCATGGACCGCCACAAGTTTGCCGCGCTCTCCGACTTCCGGGGCCGGACGCTGCCCTACTTCACCACGCACGCCGACCTCGTGAAGCGGCAGGCCGAGCGCAGGGCCGCGCAAAAGGCCGCCGTGGACGCCAGGAAGGTCGTGAAGAGCGACGTGGAATGGAACGGCAGCGAATTCGTGAAACAGTCGGATGCACTCGCGCGGTGAAGGACCGCTGCGGAACCGGCCCGACCTCGACCCTGTTGCGGCCGGATGGCACTTTTTGAGGGCGAATTGCCAGTTTTCCCATGTCGCGCTCGCGCGGACCGCACAAAAACATTTTTGTCTTCAAGCGGTCATTGTGCGCCCCAGCGCGCAGCCGGCCCCGACTCGAAATCGAACGCGACCCAAAATCGAATCGCAGGCTCACAGGAAACAAGCCGGCTCCCCTTATCCAATGAACGCAGTGTCCAACTCCGAACGCCGCGGCGTGGCAGCCTTCACCTTCGTCGAACTGCACGTGGTGATACGCGCCAGTAGGCACGGCCTCACTCCCGGCGCGCGTGGCGTGTTCGCTCCCCCGAACAGTTCGCGCCGCCGGTTCCTGGTCGCTTCGCCCGCCACTTGGGCGGCGGCGGCCATTCCTTCACCTGCCGCCCAACCCCCGCGCACTTGCATTGCGGTGTGCGACTGGATGATTTTGAAGCGCCCAAAAACTCGGTGCGTTCCAGATCACCAAGGCCATCGGCGCGGATGGCGTGAAGGTGGACATGGGTTCCTCGCGAAGGCGCGTTCTACTTGGCGCGCTTTGCTTCCCAATCGTAGGTGCGCTTCTCGCCGCCGAAGTCGGAGGTGATCTTTCCCTTGATCGTGTCGCCGCTGAGCTTGCCGGTGTAGGTGGAGGTGAACTTCTGGCCGTCGCGCTCGCGGACGACTTTGAAGCTGAGTTCGCCGTCCTTCAACCCGCCGTCGCTGATGGGGGAGTCGAATTCGTTCACCTTGATCGTGCCGGTGACTTTGTCGCCGTCCTGCTTGAGCACGGCGGTGAACTCGAGGTTCGTGTCTACGGAGATTTGGAGCGCGTATTTCCACGACCCCGTGGCGTTGGCGGCGGCTTCGCGCCTGCCATCGATGTCCGCGGCGAAGTCCTGCCCCTCGACGGTCGCGGAGATTCTGCCTTTGAATTCGTCACCCGTGAATTTGCCTCCGACTTTGGAGACGATCTTCTGCCCGTTGCGCTCGCGGGTGACGTTGAACGATGCCTGGCCGTCCTTGATGGTGCCGCCGTCGTCGATCGCGATCTCCTGGCCGTTGCGCGCGATGTAAGTTCCGCCGAGCTTGGATCCGTCCTGCTTGAGTTTCAGGGTGAGGACGATCGCGTTTCCGTCGGGCGCAGTGAACGCCAGCTTCCAGACGCCGCTGACACTGGGCGCGGGCTTGACTTGAGCGAATGTGCAGAGCGCGGCGGAGAGGGCAAATCCAAGAGCCGTGCGGCGGAGCAAGGCGGGGATTGTGCGACGGAGACTCATGGTGTTTGGGCGCTTCGAATTGCGGCCGTATCGGCGGCGATTTGCATCAGAGTTCGGGGGGCCGGTAGAACGTGAGCCAGCTTCCGCTGAAGGAGCCGAGGCGAATCTGGTCCTTCATATACCAGCTTACGTGGCCATCCTCGTAGAGGAAGTTGGCGCCGCGCGCCCGGTCGGCGTTGTCGCGGTGGCTCGTGGTGGCGACGGACTTGCCGGCGATGGTCGAACGCCACGACGTGATGTTGTAAGTGGCGCCAAGGGCTGTCGCATTGCCTTGGGCTTGATACATGTCAATGAGGACAGGCGTGTCTTTGAGCGGGCCACCGAAGCGTTCCTTGGTTTGCCAGTTGGTCAGTCCCGCCGAGGTGTAGGGCCAGGAGTTTCCGGCATTGTTGGTGCGGTTGGGGAGGAAGAAGTAGCCGGTGAGCACGACGGGCGCA
The DNA here is from genome assembly GCA_016871675.1 of Verrucomicrobiota bacterium. Classification (NCBI taxonomy): domain Bacteria; kingdom Pseudomonadati; phylum Verrucomicrobiota; species Verrucomicrobiota bacterium. The sequence continues at coordinate 111,636 of VHCN01000002.1, read as the reverse complement.
CCGGGGCGTTCATATTGGCCGTAAAGCGGGTTGGCCTGAAGGCTGGCCTTGTCCACCTCGCGGTGCCATTCCTGCGTCGGGCAATAAACCATGTGGTTGCGCTGGTCGGCGGCGGGTTTGTCGAGCTTCATGAGGTATTGCGCCCAAAATTTTTGAACATTGGTGCCGACCCAGCTCAGGTCGCGTCCGTCGCGGTTGTCCGGGAACCTCTCGTCGTTGTCATTCCCGTAAGCTGCAAGGGCGATGCCCCACTGGCGCATATTGGAACTGCATTGGGCCTTGGCCGCCTGTTGCTTGGCCTTGGCCAGCGCGGGAAGCAGCAATCCGGCGAGGATGGCGATGATCGCGATGACCACGAGCAATTCGATGAGCGTGAACGCGCGAGCCGCGGCGCTCTTGGCAACGGAATGTTGGCAGTGTCTGGGACGCATCGGGTGCTTGAATTGTGTGTGACGATACAGGTTCGGAACCGGGCCGCAACAGGGATTCGTGGCGAAGCGCCCGCGCGGCCGGGGGGCGGAGCGCTGAGCGCTATTTCCCAGCCCACCACGCGTCGAGCGACTTTGTCATCCCGGCGACGCGATCCTTGTCGGTGGCGGCGCGGTTCGTAGTCTCGTGCGCGTCGTCCTTGAGGTTGTAGAGCTCGACCACGCCGGCGGCTTCATTGCGCGGCGATGGGACGATGAGTTTCCAGTCGCCCTCGATCGTCCAGCGCCATCGGAGGTTTGCCGCGGGATTGTCGAGGTCCACGGCGTTGTGCGTGAAACACGAGCCGAAGATGGATGTGCGCGCGCCGACCGCGGCGGGGTCGAGCAGATTCAAGCCGGGCAGGCCCGCTGGCAGTTTCACGCCCGCCGCCGCGAGGAGCGTGGGCATGAGGTCCACGGAACTCGCGAGCGACGCGGACTTCTGCGCCTTCACGCGGTCCGGCCAGCGGATCATGATGGGCGTGCGCAAGCCGCCGTCGTATTGCGATTGCTTGGACTTCGGCGCGTAGCGGTCGGCGTCGGGCTGTTGAATCCAGCCGTTGTCGGTGACGTAGGCGACGACGGTGTCCTTCGCGAGCCCCTGCCGGTCGAGGTGGTCGAGGAGCTGGCCGCACGTTTCATCGAACCACTCGACCATCGCCCAATACTTCGCCACGGACGGCGTCGGCGCCTTGTCGCGGTATTTCTCGAGCAGGCGCTCGGGCGGATTGTGCGGCGTGTGCGGCAACATCGGCGCATACCACACAAAGAACGGTTTCTTCTCCTTGCGCGCGGTTTCGATGAAATCGAACACGGGCTGCATCGTCTTGCGGCCGATGTCGAGCCCCTCGTCGCCATGGCGGTTGCCCTTCGTCATGCCGTGCGTGAAGCCGCCGCGGCTGAACGGCCCCTGCCACCACTTGCCGGTCTGCAGCGCGAGGTAGCCGTGTTGCGCGAGCACGCGCGGCAACGTCGGCACGGCGTCCATGTGGCGGTTCATGGCCTCCCGGCCGTTCTTGAACGCGTCGGATTTCTGGAAGTCGCGCGGCAACGTTCCCGCGGGCAGCGGCGGGTCGTTGCTCGTGACCTTGTGCTGGTGCGGATAGCGGCCGGTGATGATGGACGCGAGACTCGGGCAGCACAGGCTCGACGGCACGTAGCCGCGAGTGAACGTGAGGCTCTGCGACGCGAGCCGGTCGAGGTTCGGCGTGCGGATGTTCGGATGGCCCATGAAGCCGTAGTCCGTCCACGCGTGGTCGTCGGAGATGATCAGCACGATGTTCGGCGGCGCGGCGGCAAAGGCCGCGGCACAGGCGGCAAACAACGAAACAACGGCGGCGCAGCGTCGGAGCGTGTTCATGCCGTGATCGAAAGCGACGGCCCCGGCCGTGTCGAGGGGAAACCAGCGGCGCTTCATCCGTCCGACTCCGCGGCGATGCGCCGGTAGAAGTCCTTGGCCTTCTCAAACGTCGCCCGCGCCTCCTCGCGCTCGGCCGGGGCGATGGCCCGCTCGCGCACGCGCCACAACTGCTCGATGCAGCCGATCGCCCACAGCGCGCTCTCGCGTGAGGCACGGATGGGTTTGTCGCCCACGAGCACGTTGACCGGGTTCGTGTGCAGCTCGGGAAAGTGCCGCAGCGCGACCCAACTGCTCCGCTCGATGCGCGTGTTGAAAATCAGCTCGTGCTCCCGGTCGTCGGCGGGCACTTCTTTCGAGGCGACTGGCCGGCCGTTCACGACAAGTTCCACGCGCCGCTTCGTTCCCGCGAACACGCCTTCGCCCTTCGTCTCGTGCAAGTTCACCGTGTCGCCGAGCCATCGCGCGCCGCCCACGGGCATCGCGCCGCCGTAGTAGACTTCCAGCGGCGTGCCCGATGCGAATGCGACGCGCGCCTTCACATTCACGCGGCCCGCAGTCGCGAGCTTCAAGTCGTCGCCGGGGCGCGCGCCGTTCACCGTGAAGTCCAGCGCGTGCGCGTAGCCGTCGCTCACGTAACTGCGGCCGGCGCGGACGCCTTCGCACCACGCGGTGTAGTCCACGCGGTCCACCTTGCCGAGGCGCACATACACGCGGCCCTGCCCGACGCGCGTGCCGCTCATGCACGGGAAGTCCGTCTCGCCGCTGACCTTGAGCGGCAGCCCGCAATTGAGCAGGTGATACCAGCAGTTCCATTCCGCCAGCCGCGCGGTGTCCATCGCGCTGATGAAATCGCACAAACCCTGTGCCGCCGTGACGAAGATTTCCTGCGCGCCGACGCTGTTCAACTCGGGGATCGCGAGGTTGGGCAGGCGGTCCGCCGCGCGGTCGTGGCTCGCGGTCAACTCATCCGGCGAGATCAACCCGTCACGGTTCGCGTCCGCCGTCGCGAACGGCTCGGGAAGCAGCCCCTTGGCCGCTTCGTCCGCGCTCAGCCGGCCGTCGTTGTTTTCGTCGACTGACGCCATCATGCGCCGCGCCGCGCCCGCGGGGTCAATCTGCAATCCGCTCGCCGAGTGGGCGTAGCCGACGACCGCGCCCTGCGCCTTGGCCCAGCGCATCACGGGCGTGGTCCACGTCGGCCAGTTCTTCGCGCGGTCGGCGCCGGGATAGATTTGCTCCTTCAAATTCAGCAGGCACACGTGCCCGAGCGCCTGCGAGCCGAAGCCGCTGACCTCGACGTCGTATTTGATGACCGTGAACGGCTCGGAGAGCTTGTCCGGCGTCGCCGCGAAGAACTGGTGTTGAAAATCAAAGCACGGTCCCCACGAGAGGATGCACCCGACATGGAGCGCCTCGCCCTTCACCTGCCGGAACATGTCGCGCGCGAACACGCCCTCCGTCGGCGAGTTGTAGTGCGCGCAGCCCGCGGCGTGGATGTGATGGTCGCCGGAGTAGAAGCCGTCGCGCGCGGGATTCACCCAGCGGGCGAGCTTGGTGTCGAGTTTGGAGTTTGCGGCGATGGTGACCTTGCGGGGCTGCCACCGATACTCCGGCCCGCGGCCGGAATACATCGTGAACTCGCCGGGCGGCAGCAGGACGGTCTCGCCGTCCTCGCGATAAATGTGCTTCTGAAAGAAGAAATCCGGCGCGAGCCGCTTCGCCTGCGGCGGGAACACATGGCCTTGTTTGTCGAGGAACAAGAACTGCCCCATCGTCGGAGTGCCGTCGTGGTCCTTCACGGAGAGTTTCACCTCGATTGCCGGCGCGATGTCGAACAGCACCGGCACTTCGGCGCGGAAGCCGAGGTCCTGCGTGCCCTCGCCGGCATCGAACGCGAGCGTCGCCTCGCGCCTCCCCGCCTCGCTGCTGTAAAGCAGCGCGATGGCATACTCGACGCGCAGCCCGCTGAGCCGGTCCGTCATCGGCGGGTTCGTGAACAGTTCAACCTCAAGGAAGCGGTCGGTGCGCCCGGTTGTGTTTTCGTTCTCGCGAAGTTTCTGCTGCTTCTGCCGGTCCATGCTGAGCTTGGCGACGCCCGCATAGACGGGCCCGGCCTGCGGGCTCGTGATGCGAAGCGGCTTGGTGGCCGTGGAGTCGTTGAGCACCTTGAGCAGCACCGGCGTGTAGCCCGCCTGCTGCACCCGCGCGGCCACCGGCCCGCGCGCGGCCTTCACGCGCACCTCGGGATTGATGCCGACGACCACGAGCACGCGCGGGTCGAGAAGCTTCTGCAATTCAGCCGCGTCTCGCTTCGCAGCGGCCGCGTCGAGCGACTTGCGCAAGGCCGCGGGCAAAGGCGCGCCGAGAATGTCGAACGCTTGCACGACGCGCTGGATGTTCGCCGCCAGCGGCTGGCCCTCGACGTCCACGGGGAGGACTTGTTGCGCGAGTGCCCGTGGGTTGGGGGCAATGATGAGAGCGAGGCAGGCGCAAAGCGCCACACCGACCGGACCCGACGAGGGCTTCATGTCGCCGAGCGTAGCGGAACCGCGGAGACCGGCAAGCCACGGAACCGTGCGAACTACTTCTCCAACTCCGAGGGCACGATCTTCTTGTCCTCCCACACGGCTTCCTTCGTCTTCGCGTCGTATGTGAGGACGCGGGCTTTGCTGCCGGGCGCGGGCGGGAGGTCCTTCTTCGGCAGCCACTTCGCGAGGTCGCGTTTGGTGTCCGCGAACTTCGCTTCGGCGGCGAGGTTCGTCCACTCATTCGGGTCCTTCTTCATGTCGTAGAGTTCCTCGGAGCCGTCGGCGTAGCGGATGTAGCGCCATTGCGCGGTGCGGATGCCGTGGTTGCCCTGGTTGTGCGTGGTGATGGCGGGCCACTCGCGCGGCGCGCCGGCGTTCTTCAATTGCGGCACGAGGCTGTGGCCCTCGAGATCGGCGCGCGCGGGGAGCGAGCAGAGTTCGAGCAGCGTCGGGAAGATGTCGAGCAACTCGGCGGGACTGCCGCACTTCGCGTTCTTCGCAATGCCCGGCCCTGCGAAGATGAGCGGCACGCGCGTCGAGCGGTCCCACAACGTGTTCTTGCCCGTGATGGCCTTTTCGCCGAGATGCCAGCCGTGGTCGCTCCACAGGACGATGATCGTGTCGTCGGCGCGGCCGCTCGCGTCGAGCGCATCGAGCACGCGGCCTACTTGCGCATCCATGAAGCTGATGCTCGCGAGATACGCGCGGACAAGCGGGCGCCATTCGTTGACCCGCTCGAGCAGCGAGAGACGCGGTTCGGGCAGTGTCCAGTGCAGATACCACGAGAATAGCGGCGTGTCGTCGCGGTCGCCGGGCTTGACGGGCGGCATCGTGAGCGTGGCGTCGGGATACAAGTCGAACCACTTCTGCGGCGCGAAGCACGGCACGTGCGGCAGCCGGAAACCCGCGGCGACGAAGAACGGCTTGTCCTTCGGCGCGCGTTGAAGCGCCTCGACGGCCGCGGTCGCGATCTTGAAGTCGCCGCCGTCCTCGTCCTTCTCCGGAAACACGCCCCAGTCCATCGCGGGGTGACGGCCTGCCGCAGGCAGCTTCGCGATCGTCGCCGCAGGCCGCCCGATGCCCGGCGCCGGACCCCATTCGTTGAACTCCGCCGCGCGATCCTTGGGCTGGATCGAGCCGTCGTGGTAAATCTTGCCGCACGTGTAAGTGGACCAACCGGCGGTCGTGAACGTCTGCGGCAGCGTCACGTGATTCTTCGTGATCTCGACCTGCCGGATGCCGGGTTGCAATCCATAGATGCCCGTGGATGACGGGCGCAAGCCGGTGAGCAAACTCGATCGCGATGGATTGCAGAGCGGCGCCTGGCAGTGGGCGTTGGTGAACAGGGTGCCGCGCCGCGCGAGACGATCCATGTGCGGTGTCTTCACTTGCGGATGCCCGCCGAGGCAGCCGATCCAGTCGTTCTGGTCGTCGATGGCGAGGAAGAGAAGGTTGGGCCGCGTGGCCGCCTGAGAACTGAGGGACAGCGACAGCGCGGCGAGCGCGGCGTGGAGGAATGGCTTCATGCCTGCACGATAGCAAGTGCGGTGGCCGGCGGGAAGTGCCGGCGGGAGGATCTTCAGAACCAGTTTCAGTGATGAGATTCCGGCGGGGAGCATTCGGGAGAAGTCACCGGGCTGAACATGGACTGCTTTCGCCCGCCCCTGTCCGTGCTTCACGCCAGATACGGAATCGTCAACGGCCCCTGCGGCAGCACGGCGACGCGCGAACCGGGGCCGCGACGTTCGAGTTCCGCGTGCACGGCGGCGGTGATGTCGGCGCACGGCCCGAGGTGCGCGCCGCGGATGATCTCCTCGGGCAGGGAACTGTGCACGAGCACGCGGGCCTTGCGCTGGATGAGCGCCTGGATTTGCGCCTGCCACTGCTCGGGCCGCACGAATCCCGGCGTCGCCAGCATCGCGAGGATTTCCTCCGTGCTGCCGGCGCTGCGCAGTAATTTGTCCAGCGGGCTGCCGGCCGGGACGCCCTCGCGGCACTCGCAGGCGAGGATGATGAGGCCGCCTTCCCGCACGATGCGCGCGGCGGCGCTCATGCCCTTGACGCCCTGGTAGAGATTCAAGTCGAGCGGGTAGCCGCTGTTCGTGGTCACGACGACATCGAACGGCGACTTCACCCTTTGCATGGCGGACTTGCGCACGAACTCGCACCCGACGCGGTGCGCCTCGCGAAGGTCGCCGGCGAAGACGTTGGTGATGGCGCGCCGCTCGTTGAGGGTGACGTTGAGCAGGAAGCTCGGCCCGACGCGCGTCGCGATGGTGAAGAGTTCCTCCCAGAGCGGATTGCCCACGGTCACGCCGAAGGTCGAGTTCTGCGAGAGCAGGTTCCGGTAGCCGTGGTTGCTCATGATCGTGCGCAACCCGCCGACGCCGGGCACGATTCCCTTGGGCCCGCCGCTGAAGCCCGCAAAAAAGTGCGGCTCGATGAAGCCCGTGATGATCCGCACGTCGGCGTGCGCGCAGTGGCGGTTGATGAGCGCGGGCGTGCCGTCGCTCGTGGTGCCAAACGCCACGAGATCTGCGTCGTGCTCGCAGTCGTGGTTGAGCACGCGATAGCCCGCGACGATCCCGGGCGTGAGGATCTTCTCCAACTCGGCGCGCGTGTTGGCGCGGTGCGTGCCGGTCTGGTTGAGGAGCGTGATCTGGTCGCGCGAGACGCCCGCGGCGTGAAGGTATTCCAGAATCCACGGGATGATGCGGTCGTTGGGAGTCGCGCGGGTGATGTCGGTGAAGTTGATGCAGATGCTCGCGCCGGGCTTGAGCCAGTCCCGCAAGGGCCGCGCGCCGATGGGTTGCCCGACCGCGGCGAGGACGGCCGACTTCTCATCGGGCAATCCCGGGTAATGCGACGGCTCGATCACCGTGGTGCGGTCGGCGGGAAGCTCGACCGTGATGTGGCTGCGGCCGTAGGCAAGTTGGACGTTCATGCGTGGACGCGACCGGCAGACCGTAACAGCGAGCCCTGCCCGAGCCAAGCGCGGGCTTGGCAACCGTGATGATGCGTTGCGGCACGCCCACGGTTTGACAACTAGCTCAGGAATCCCAGCCCGGGGTCAGTCCTCCGTTCCGATCCTCCAAGCCCACCAAATCCCCTGGCCGGATTGACGACCTCCACCACCTCGCTGAACCAGGTTTGAACCGACACGAAGTGCCGGGATTTGAGGCTTGCGTTTTGGCCCTGCACTTCAAACATTTCCCGCCTTTATGAATCGGGAACAAGCGCCGCCGCCCTCACGCATGATCGACTTCATCGCGTGGGTGGAGGTGAACAAGGTGCGGCTCCTGCAGGCGGTGCTCGTCGCGCTCGTCGCGGGGTTCATCGTCTACACATGGTCGCACATGCGGCAGAAGGCGGAACGCGAGGCGAGCGAGGCGCTCATCGCGCTCGGCCGCTCGGCGGAGGCGGGCGGCAAGGTCGACGCTGAAAAATTCCTGGCGGTTTCGAGCACGCACTCCGGCACCGAGGCCGGCCTCCGGGCGCTCCTGCTCGGCGCGGGCGCGCTGTTTTCCGAGAAGAAGTTCGACCTCGCGCGCGCGCGGTTCGAGCAATTCCTGGCCGAGGTCCCCATCGGGCCGGGCGCGGCCACGGCGGCTTACGGCGTCGCCGCGTCACTGGAAGGCGCCAACAAACTGGACGAAGCCCTGCAAGGCTACCAGCGCGTCGTGGTGAGCTACTCGACCGAGCCCGAGGCCGCGCAAGCCCAGCTCGCCATGGCGCTGCTGCACGAGGCGAAGAAACAGGACGATCAGGCCCTCAAGATTTACGATGAAATTGATCGCGCCCGACGCCAATCCGTCTGGGGCATGGAAGCCAAGATGCGCCGCGACCTGCTGCTTGCTCGAAACCCGCAACTCGCGCCCGCAAGCCTCATCGTCCCGCCTGCTCCCGGCCCCAAAGCCGCCATCACCAATCTGCCCGCCTTCACAAACACCGTCACCACGGTCGTGACGAACCCGCCCAAGTCCGCATTGCCCCAGTCACCTGCCAAGGGCGCCGGCAAGTGATGAACCAGCCGCTGGCCAAGCAGGTCGTCGCCGAGTTGATCGGCACCTTTGCGCTCATCTTCATCGGCATTGGTGCGATCCACCACCTCGGCGGCGCGGGCGCGGGCGTCGTCTACGGGCACTCTCTCATCAAAATCAACGAACGCTGACCACCGTTCTCAGCCGTCCGCCCACCACGCAACACGCACCATGAAGCTCTGCATCATCGGCACCGGATACGTCGGCCTCGTCACGGGCACCTGCTTCGCCGAGGTCGGACACACCGTCACGTGCGTGGACAACGACGCGAACAAAGTCAGGACGCTGCAAGCCGGGGGCATCCCGATTTACGAGCCCGGCCTTGAGGAGATGGTCAAGCGCAACGTCGCCGCCGGCCGCCTGCGCTTCACCGTCAGCATCGCGGATGGCGTGCAGAATTCCGACGTTGTCTTCATCGCCGTCCCGACGCCGCCGCAACCCGACGGCTCGGTGGACCTGAGCTTCATCGAGAAGGTTGCCCGCGAGATCGCCTCGGCGATGACCAGCTACAAGATCGTCGTGGACAAGTCCACCGTGCCCGTGAAAACCGGCGAGAAGGTCGCCGAGACCATCAAGCGCTACTGCAAGTCCAAGGTCGAATTCGACGTCGTCAGCAACCCCGAGTTCCTGCGCGAGGGCTTCGCCGTCGAGGACTTGATGAAGCCCGACCGCATCGTCGTCGGCGTCGCCAGCCCGAGGCCGGTGGCGGCGATGCGCGACGTTTACACCCCCTTCAACGCGCCGATCATCATCACCGACATCAACTCCGCCGAACTCATCAAGCACGCGAGCAACTCGTTCCTCGCCCTCAAGATTTCCTACATCAACGCCGTCGCGAACATCTGCGAAGCCAGCGGCGCGAACGTCGAGGAAGTCGCCACCGGCATGGGCATGGACGCGCGCATCGGCCGGCGCTTCCTCAACGCGGGACTCGGCTTCGGCGGCTCGTGCTTCCCGAAAGACCTCAGCGCCTTCATCAAGATCGCCGAACAACTTGGCTACGATTTCTCGCTCCTCCGCGAGATCCAGAACATCAACGCCGCGCAGATGGACCGCTTCGTCAAAAAGATCACCGACACGCTCTGGGTGCTGAAGGACAAGAAGCTCGGCGTGCTCGGACTCGCGTTCAAGCAGAACACCGACGACGTGCGCATGTCGCCCGCCATCGAGCTCTGCCAGCGGCTGCTCAAGAACGGCGCCGCGCTGCGCGTCTTCGACCCGAAGGCGATGGACAAGGCGAAGGACGTGCTCAAGCCCGGCGCGAACGTGACCTACGTGGACGACATGAACGCGGTGGCCGAGGGCTGCGACGCGCTCGTCGTCGCGACCGAGTGGCCGGAGTTCAAGCAGCTCGACCTCGACCGCGCGCGCAAGGGCCTCTCGCACCCCATCATGTTCGATGGTCGCAACCTCTTCGACCCCGCCGCGATGGCCGCAGCCGGGTGGGTTTACAAGAGCGTCGGCCGGTGAACCGCGTCGAAGTCAGCGCCGCGCTCCTCTTTCACGAGGGCCGGCTCCTCATCACCCGGCGCCGCGCGCAAGATCACCTCGGCGGTTTGTGGGAGTTCCCCGGCGGCAAGCGCGAGCCTCACGAAACCTTCGAGCAGTGCCTCGCCCGGGAACTCCGCGAGGAACTTGGCATTGACGCGGACATTGGCGCGCTGGTCGAGAGCCTCACGCACGCTTATCCGGAGAAGACGGTTCACCTGCGGTTTTTCCGGTGCGCGATGCAGGCCGCGAGTGCCGCGCCGCGGCCGCTCCACTGCCACGCGCTCGCATGGGTCACGGCGCGGGAACTCGCGCACCATGAGTTTCTGGCCGCCGACGCGCGGCTGATCGGCCGCCTGTGCGCCACGCCGGAGTGGTGGGGCCAAAACCGAAGTTGACCCTCCCCTGCACGCTTGCTAGCGTGCGCCCCCTTCGCGGCGGGCGCCGCGGCGTATGCGTCACACCATTTCCGTGCTGGTCGAGAACAAGTTCGGCGTGCTCACGCGCGTGGCCGGGCTCTTCAGCGGCCGCGGCTACAACATTGACTCGCTCAACGTCGCCCCGACGCATGACGCGAGCGCGAGCCGCATGACCATTGTGACCCGGGGCGACGATGCGACCATCGAGCAGATCGTCAAGCAGCTCAACAAGCTCGTGGACGTGCTCGAGGTGCAGGACTTCCGCGACACGGAGTTCATCGACCGCGAGCTCGTGCTCGTGCGTGTTGCGGTGGACTCCAAGACCCGCGCCGAGGTGATGCAGATCACCGACATCTTCCGCGCAAAGATCGTGGACGTGCAGCCCAAGTCGCTCTCCATCGAGATCACCGGCAACGAAAGCAAGGTGGAGAAATTCGTCGGGCTGATGAAGGCCTTCGGCATTCTCGACCTGACCCGCACGGGCAAAGTCGCCCTGCCGCGCAAGTAGGTTCGAAGTTCAAAGTCCAAAGTTTCCGGCACTCAACTCCCAACCCACGCCTCAACTCCCGACGCCATGCCCTCGAAAGTTTACTCCGACAAGGACGCCAGCCTCGGCGTGCTCGCCAACAAGACGCTCGCCGTGCTCGGCTTCGGCTCGCAGGGCCACGCGCACGCGCTCAATCTCAAGGACAGCGGCCTCAACGTCATCATCGGCCTCTACGAAGGGTCCAAGTCCGTCGCCGTCGCGCGCGAGAAGGGCTTCGAGGTCGTCCCCACCGCCGAGGCGGTGCAGCGCGCGGACGTGATCATGGTCGCGCTGCCCGACACCAAGCAGGCCGCGTGTTACCGGCGCGACCTCGCGCCGAATCTCTCCAAGGGCAAGACGCTGCTCTTCAGCCACGGCTTCTCGATTCACTTCAAGACCATCGTCGTGCCGGAAAACGTGAACGTGATCATGGTCGCGCCGAAGGGCCCCGGTCACATCGTCCGCCGCCAATACACCGAGGGCAAGGGCGTGCCCGCGCTCATCGCCGTGCATCAGGGCGGCAGGGCGGCCAAGGCCATCGCGCTTGCGTGGGCCAAGGGCATCGGCGGCACGCGCGCCGGCGTCATCGAGACGAACTTCCGCGAGGAGACGGAGACGGACCTGTTCGGCGAACAGACGGTGCTGTGCGGCGGATGCACGGCGCTGGTGAAGGCGGGCTTCGAGGTGCTCGTCGAGGCGGGCTACTCGCCGGAGATGGCCTACTTCGAGTGCCTGCACGAGCTGAAGCTCATCGTGGACCTGATGAACGAGAAGGGCATCGCCGGGATGCGCTTCTCCATCAGCGAGACGGCCAAGTGGGGCGACGTGACCGTCGGCCCGAAGATCATTGATGCGAGCGTGAAGAAGCGGATGAAGGCCGCGCTCCGGGACGTGCAGTCCGGCAAGTTCGCGCGCGACTGGGTCAAGGAATACGAGGGCGGCTACAAGCGTTACAACGCGCTGCTGAAAAGGGACGAGCAGCATCTCATCGAGAAGACCGGCGAGCGGCTCCGCGGTCTCATGCCCTGGATGCCCAAGCGCAACATCAAGGGCGCGCAGGCGGCGTATTAGCCGCGGCCTCGGGAGGAATCCCGTGCGCCGAACCCCACGCGTTCCCGAGGGGCTTGGCGAGACCGGGCTTGCACCGGGTCCGGGCGCGCCGGGTGGTTTCCCGGCTTGGCAGCCACCGGTCGCGCGCCTACTGTCGGCGCCCGTGATCGCCTTCCTCCGCTTCATCGGCGTGACGAACGCCGCGATCTGGTTCGGGGGCGCATTCTTCTTCACCTTCGTCGGCGCGCCGACCTTCTTCACCGACGAGATGAGGCGCCTGTTCCCGCCTCCTTACAACGGCGCCGTCGCCCAGATGGCCCTCGACCGGTTCTTCATCTTCAACTACGGGTGCGCCATCGTCGCGGGACTGCACCTCGCGGCGGAATGGCTTTACGCCGGGCGCGAAATCCGCCGCGCAACCGTTGCCCTGCTGGCCGCAATGTTCCTGATCGCGCTGTCCGGCGGCGTGTGGCTCGAACCCAAGCTGGAGGCGTTGCACAAGACCCGTTACGCCGAGCAATACAGGCTCAGTCCCATGCCATCCGCCGACGCGCAGAAGGCGGCGGACAAGTCCTTCCGCCGCTGGCACGGCGCGGCGCAGGCCATGAACCTCGCGATGCTTGCCGGATTGCTGCTCTTCCTCGCCCACATCATCCGCCCCGACTCCGCTTCCAAGTCCCTCCGGTCGCCGCAAATTCGGGGTTGACATCCGGTCCCGGCGGCCGAGTGTCCCGCCCAAGCCCGGACCAGCGCCGCTTTGCGCGGCAAACCATGGAGTGACCATGATATCCAACGAGCGCCCGTCCCCTTACGGCCACCGTCATCAACCGTGGCAGCACAGCACGCCGCCTTCCAACGAGGAGATGCTCCGTGTCGAGCGCGTGCACATCGAGCGAAAGACCTTCGTCTTCATGCTCAAGGAAAACCCGCGCGGCCGGTTCCTCCGCATCACCGAGGACGTTCAGGGGCGGCGCGAAGCCATCATCGTGCCCGCAACGGGCCTGGAGGAATTCTGCCGGATGCTCGGGGAAATGGCGAAGGCCTCGGTCGCGGCGCCGGCCAGGGAAACCGAACCGCCCCCCGCGGACTAATCCGCGTCCGCGGCGTCGCCGTCTTCGCGCTTCGGAGCCCTGCGAAGCGCCCGGATTCGCGGCGCGTCGTTCCACAAGCCCTCGATGTCATACTGCGTGCGCACATCGGGCTTCATCACGTGGACGATCACGTCGATGTAATCCAGCGCGATCCACGCCGCGCCACGGCCGCCATCCACCGCGCTCGGCCGCAAATCCTGATCCTCGCGAAGCCGGTCCTCGATCTCGTCGCGGATCGCCCGCAAATGCGGCTCGCTCGTGCCCGAGGCGATCACGAAGTAATCGGTCACGGTCGAGATCTTGCGCACGTCGAGGATGACGATGTTCTCCGCCTTCTTGTTGTCCGCGAGTTTCCTGCAAAGGAGGGCCAGCTTGCGTGAATCCATCTTTTGGCCGCGAGGATGCCAAAGGAGAACCGGGCGCGGAAGAAGCAATTTGGAGGATTCATCGTGCGAGGTGCGTGGTTGGTGAACCCTCCGCGGTTGGCGGGCGTTCCCGCCTCCGCGCCCCGCACGCCCCGCACCACGTCACTTCCGATACAACCCCAGCTCGCGGATGGCCTCCGCGACGTTTGTCCCCACAAGCGCGTCCACCGGCAGTCCGGCCTTCACCCGCGCGCGGATCTGCGAGGCGGAGACGCCGATCGGGAAGCCGTGCAACGCGCGGCCGCGGAACGGGCCCGGCAAGGGCGCCGGCGCTTCGCCCGGCCGCGGGATCACCACGAATTCAACGAGGTGTGCGAGTTCGTGGGCGTCGCGCCATTGCGGGAGCGTGGCCACGTGGTCTGCACCGATGAGCCAGAAAAGCTGCGCGTCCGGGAATCGCCGCAGGTAATCGCGCACGGTGTCCACCGTGTAGCTCACGCCGCCGCGCTGGATTTCCTGCGCATCAATCTCGAAACGCGTGCGCCCCGCGAGCGCGAGCCGCAGCATCCGCAGCCGTGCAGCCGGCGGCGACGGCTCCGCGCCGGGCTTGAAGGGCGACTGCGCAGCCGGGATGAAGAACAGCCGGTCAAGCCCAAGCTCCTCGCACGCCGCCTGCGCCACGAGCAGGTGCCCGAGATGCACCGGGTCGAACGAGCCGCCAAACAGGCCGAGTTTCATTCGAAAAAATCTTCACCACGAAGACACGAAGGCACGAAGTTGGTCAGGGGCCTTCGTGTCTTGGTGTCTTCTCGATTCATTGATCAGCAGCACCGGTTCGGCTTGCCATCGAACTTCGCCTCGGCCGTGGCGACGTAGGCGCGGGCGCGGGCATCTCGTTCCATCGCGGGGCGGCCGCCGAGCAGGTCCACCTCCGGCGGCACGCAGGCTTGCGCGCGGTCCACGGCGCCCTGGCCGCTGAGTTCCTTGAGCAGCAGGAAGCCGAGCGCGAAGAGGTTCCACCACTTCACGGGCTTGCCCTCGGCGACGGCGTAATCGGGCAGCCACGTCGGCGGCGTCTCGCGCAATTCGGCGAGCTTCTTGCGCGTGAGCAGCAGCGTCCACTCGAACGCGCTGATGAGGAAAATCGTGGCAACAAGCGTGAGGAAGAACCCGGTGACAACGGCGTCGAGGACGTTGTTGAAGTGTTTCGTGCGGTTGGTGCGCAGCGCCGCTTCGGCGGACGCGAGCAGCTTGGGATCAGCGGTCCCACCGCTGACCTCGATCGCGCGCGCGCGATTCTTTGCGGCTTCAACGCCGGCTCGGAGAGCTTCGGCTTCACCATTCAGCACGTTCGCCGCAGCGAGGAAGCCGATGTTTGGCGCCGGATGCCAGATCTTTTGCACCGCCGCCGTGCTTGTGACGGTGAGCAGCCACAACAGCGGCGCGAGTGTGACGAGTGCAAAGGCCGGCGAGCGCGCCGTAGCGCTGGTTTCCACGCCGGTGCCTGCCCCGGCGCCGTTCGCCGCGCCGCTCAACTGCATTTTCAAGATCACCGTCGTTGCGAGGCACAGCGCGGTGGCGGCGAGGAGCTGGTTCGCGATGCCGAAGATGGGCCACAGCGCCTTGATGCCGCCGTCCGGGTCATACACGGCCGCGATGAGAAAGTATCCCCACAGCGACACCACGAGCCCGCTGGCGAAAATGTTCGCCGTCAGGCTCTTCACATCGCCGAGCGGTTTCCACATGTGCCCGAGCGCGTCCTGCAGGAGGTAGCGGCCCACGCGCGTGCCGGCATCGAGCGTGGTGAGGATGAACAGCGCCTCGAACATGAGCGCGAAGTGATACCAGATGGCGAGCGCGTGTTCGCCAATCCACGGCATCGCCTTGTGGAAGAGATTCGCCATGCCGACCGCGAGTGTCGCCGCGCCGCCGGTGCGGCCGTAGAGCGATTCCTCCTTCACCTCGCGAGCGAGTTCAGTCATGCGCTCGGTGGTCACGGCGAATTCGGGACCGAACGAGTTCACCTTCGCCACGGTCGCGGCCGCCACGGCTGCGGCGTCGGCGCCGGGCGCCTTGATGTTCATCGCGAGATACACGCCGGGGTCGAGCGTGCAGGCGGCGATCATGGCCATGATGGCGACGAGCGACTCGAGCAGCATCGCGCCGTAGCCGACCGGCCGCGCGTAGCCTTCGCGCGTGATGATCTTGGGCGTGATGCCGCTGGAGATGAGCGTGTGGAAGCCGCTGATCGCGCCGCACGCGATGGTGATGAAGCAGAACGGGAAGAGCTTGCCCGGCACGACGGGTCCGGAGCCGTCAATGAACTTGGTGACCGCGGGCATCTCGAGCTTCGGCAGCACGAGCAGCACGCCCAGCGCGAGCAGGAAGATGGTGCCGAGCTTCATGAACGTGCTCAGGTAATCGCGCGGCGCGAGCAGCAGCCACACCGGCAGCACGCTCGCGGCGAAGGCGTAGATCACGACCGACCACGCGAGCGCAGGGGCCTTGAGATGAAACATTTCCTTGAGCGTCGCGTGCTCGGACACCCATTGCCCGCCGACGACCGCGAGCATCAGGAGGAACACGCCGATGACGGAAGCTTCCAGCACCTTGCCCGCGCGCAGCCACCGCAGATAACCGCCCATGAACATCGCGATGGGAATCGTCGCGCCGACCGTGAACACGCCCCACGGCGATTCCGCGAGCGCATTGACCACGACGAGCGCGAGCACCGCGAGCAGGATCACCATGATCGAGAGAATCGCGATGACGCCGATGACGCCCGCGACGGAGTTGAGTTCCTCGCGGACCATCTGCGCGAGCGACTTGCCGTCGCGCCGCATCGAGGCGAAGAGGATCACGAAGTCCTGCACCGCGCCGCCGAGCACGACGCCGATGAGAATCCACAGCGATCCCGGCAGATAGCCGAATTGCGCCGCCAGCACCGGGCCGACGAGCGGCCCCGGCCCGCTGATGGCCGCGAAGTGGTGGCCGAAGACGATCCACTTGTTCGTCTTCACGTAATCGCGGCCGTCCTCGTGGACTTCGCAAGGCGTGGCCCGGCGGTCGTTGAGCGCGAGGATTTTCGCCGCGACCCACTTCGAGTAGAAGCGGTAGCCGATGGCGTAGGAGCAGAGGGCCGCGATGAGGATGAAGCCCGAGTTGACCGGCTCGGCGCGCTTCACCGCGAGTGTCACGTAGGCGAACGCGCCGAGCGCCGCGACTACGAGCCAAATGCAGGTCGAGAGGGCTTTGTTCATCGTCGTGCGCTGCGCGCGGGCGCAGACATGATACGAGCCGGACCGGCTGTGCAAAGGCGAAAGCACGTTGCGCGCGTTTCACTGCCGGGCCTTCCCACACGCAATCGCGGTCACTACGATTCGCGCATGCCGCAGTCATTCTGGATCGTGAAGCAGGAGCCTTCGGATTATTCGTGGGAGGATTTCGTGAGGGACGGCGGCGCGGCGTGGACGGGTGTGCGGAACTTCGCCGCGCGGTTGCATCTCCGCGCGATGAAGCCGGGTGACCTGGTTTTTTTCTACCACAGCGGCGACGAGAAACGGCTGGTCGGCCTCGCGCGGGTGAAGCGTGTGGCGTATCCCGACCCGACGGCGACCGAGGGTGACTGGTCCGCGGTGGACCTGGAGCCGGTGAAGCCGCTTGCCAACGGCGTCACACTGGCGGCAATCAAATCCGACCCGGCGTTGGAGGAACTCCCGCTGGTGAAGATTTCGCGCCTGTCGGTCTCGCCCGTGAACGAAGCGCAGGCGAGGCGGTTGATCGAGCTGGCCGGGATGGAATTGTGACGCCGCGACGGATTGCGGTGCGAGCAGTTTGAACGAACGTCAGACGGCCTGCTGGCCGTTGCCGTCGTGGCCTTCGCCGTCGAGGTCGATGAGGATGTCGCGGGGTTCGGCGCCTTTGCTCGGGCCGACGATGCCGCGGCCTTCGAGCTCGTCCATGATGCGCGCGGCGCGTCCGTAGCCGAGGCGGAGCCGGCGCTGGAGCAGCGAGACGCTGGCCTTTTGCTCGCTGCGGATGACTTCGATGCACTGTTGGATGACTTCCTCGGGTTCGCCGCAGCCGCCTTCTTCCGCGCCGAATCCGGCGGGTTGCGAGAGCTGCTGGTGGATTTCCATCTCGTAGCTCGGCTTGCCCTGCCGGGAGATGAACTGGACGATGCTCTCGATTTCCTTGTCGGTGACGAGCGCGCCCTGGGCGCGGATGAGCTTCGCCGAGCCGGGCGGCAGGTAGAGCATGTCGCCCTTGCCGAGGAGTTTGTCGGCGCCCATCGCGTCGAGAATGGTGCGCGAGTCCACGCGGCTGGCCACCTGGAACGCGATGCGCGCGGGGATGTTGGCCTTGATGACGCCGGTGATGACATCCACGGACGGGCGTTGCGTGGCGACGATGCAGTGGATGCCCGCGGCTCGCGCCATCTGCGTGATGCGCGCGATGGCCATCTCGACCTCGGCGGGCGCGACGAGCATCAGGTCGGCGAGTTCGTCGATGATCACCACGATGTAGCTGAGCTTGTCGGGGATGACGATGTCCTCGTCCTCGGGCACCACGATGTCCTCGTCCACCTCGACCGCGAAGCCGTCGGAGCCGGGCTCGATTTTCTCCTTCTTCGCCATCAAGGGCAGCTCGGGCTCGCGCGGCGGCAGTGGCTTGTTCTTGGGCCGGTCGTTGAAGGACTTGATGTTCCGCACGCCGACGCGTGCGAAAATCTGGTAGCGTTTCTCCATCTCGCTCACGACCCATCGGAGCGCGAGGATGACTTTCTTCGGGTCGGTGACGACCGGGACGACGAGGTGCGGGAGGGCGTTGTATTGCTGAAGCTCGACGACCTTCGGATCGATCATCACGAATCGCAGCTCGTTGGGCGGGAACTTGTAGAGCAGCGAGGCGACGATGGAATTGATGCAGACGGACTTGCCCGAGCCGGTGCTGCCCGCGATGAGCAGGTGGGGCATGTCGGAAAGGTCGGCGATGATCGGATGCCCGTAAACGTCCTTGCCGAGCGCGAGCGGCACGCGCGCCTTGCTGTGGTTCCAGTCCTCGGCCTCGAGCAGGTCGCGCATGATGACCTTGGTCTTGATCGCGTTGGGCACCTCGATGCCGACGGAGGATTTGCCGGGCACGGGCGCAAGGATGTGGATGCGCTCGGCCTTGAGCGCGGCGGCGATGTTGTTGGAGAGCGCGGTGATTTTCTCGAGCTTCACGCCCGGCGACGGGTGCAGTTCGTAGCGCGTGATGGTCGGGCCCTTGGTGATGTCGCCGAGCGCAACCTCGATGCCGAACTGTGCGAGCGTCTGCTGCATCAGGCGCGCGTTGGCCATGAGTTCCTCGCGCGACTCGGTGGGCTTGATTGCCGTGTCGGGCAGGTTGAGCAAGTCGAGCGAAGGCAACTGGTAACCGGTGATCTGCGGGGTCGAGGCCACGGTCATCGGCCGCGGTTTGCGGGAAGCTGGAGACTGCCTGATTTTCGCGGGGACCGGGGCGGCCGGCGCGGATTCCTCCGCTGCCGCGGGCGTTGCGGCTGCAAGCGCGATGGGTTCGGCGCTCGCGGGAAGCGCGGGGGAGATCCCGGCGGCGGGCTTCGGGGCCGCGCCGTCGGGCTTGAGGCCGAGGATTTCCGCAACGGTCGCGGGCGGCTTGACTTCGCTCGCGGGAACGGCGGCGGGCTGGACCGGTTCGGTGGACTTTGGCGGCGCGGCGGGAGTCTCGGCGGTCACGTCTGCGGACTTCCGGGACTTGGCGCGTGGGGATTTTTCGGCGGCGGGTTTGTCGGCGTTCCCCGGTTCGGGCTTGGGCGCCGGCTCGTCGGGCCTCGGGACGGGCACGCTCAAGTCGCGGACTTCCGGCTCGGGCACGGGCTGGAGGTCGGCGCCTAGCGCGGGCTTCTCCTCGCCGAACGGCGCGGAGGCGAGGCCGACGGATGTGTTCGCGTGCGCCTCGGCCTCGGCGCGGCGCTGGCGTTCGAGTTCGCGTTCAAGTTTCTGGCGCTCGAGTTTCAACTCGGCAAGCCGGCGGTCGCGGAGCGAATCCATCAGCCCGAGTTCGTTGGCTTCCGCGGCCTTGCGCGCGCGCCAGTCGCGGAACCAGTCCACCACTTGAAAGTCGGTCAGGAACAGGAGGCTTGCGAAGTAGAGCGAGCAGAAGATGATCGTCGCGCCCACCGCGCCGCACCGGCGGAAGATGGCGTCGTTGAGCACGAGGCCCACGATGCCGCCGCTGCTCGGGGCGTTGATATTGTGGGAGAGCCGCTCGAAAAATCCGGCGTCTCCCAGCCGCGGCTCCTTTGCAAGCAGCGAGACGATCGCGCGGTCGGTGTAGAGGTCCAGCAGGCACGCGAAGGAGAAGAGCAGCACGAGCGACCACGCCCATTTGCGCCGGAGAAACATGAACGAATCGGAGAAGCACGTCCACGCGAACGCGAGCAGGACAAGCGGCAGGAGGTAGGCCGCCGCGCCCATGGCGAAGAACGTGCCAAACGCGACGTGCGCGCCGGCGGAGCCGACCAGGTTGCGCTCGGGTTGGTTGACTTTGGTGTTGTTGAACGCGATGTCGGCCTTGTCGTAGGAGTAGATCGCGAAGAAGAGCAGCACCGCGAGGATGGCGAGGATGACTCCGATCGATTCCCCCGTGCGTCGCTTGGGAGATTGCTGCTCAGGGGCGTCCTTCCGGGCCACGAGCGCAGACTATGCCATGCGCCTGCGGGAGTTCAACGACGGAAGTGCGGGTGTTCTCCGCTTCTGCGCCTCGCGCTACTTGTCCGCCACCTGCACCGTCATCGATCGCGTGTCGAAGACGAATCGCTTGCCTGCCGGTGGGCTGGGCAGTCGCTTGAGGTAACCGGCGGTCACGAGGTCGTTGAGGTCCTTCGGCGGATTGTTCCGTTGGAAAATCCACAGTTCGAGGGCGCGGTTCAATTCGGCCACGCTTGCCTCGGGAGCGCCGGGCGGCGGCGCGACGGTTACGCCCACGGGGCTTGCGGTCGGTGGTGCGGGCGCCGGGGCGGGGGTTACGGCGGGTTGCGGCGCGGGCGTCACGGACGGTGTCACGGACGGCGAAGGCTGGCTCTCGCGGGAACAGCCCGTGAATTGGCAAGCAACCAAAGCGAGGGCGACGGCGAACAAGGCTCTCATCGGGGCTCGAAGTTGCGTGGCGCTCACCGGCGGTTCCATTTCGCCCGCGAGTCCGAGGCGGGGAATTGAAACCCAAGTTCGCTGGGCTTGAGGATTTCAGCGTGGGCGTCCATGAACCCCGCCGGCAGCCTGCGGTTGTGGCGCGCCACGGCACGAGTCGGTTCAATCGAGGCGTAGTTCCCATCCGACGGCGGGCGGAAGTAAACCGCGGCGCGTCCCGGGATTTCGAGCCAGTCGTCCGGGTTGGGCGCAGCGGGGTTGCTGATCTGCGCGGAGTCGGATGACGCAACGGTGCCGGGCGGATCGGTGACTTCGACTTCGCGATACGGGAGCGGGACCACGGTTTGTCCCTGAAACGGCGGGAACGCGAACGTGCGCGCAATCTCGAAGTGATTCAGTGCCACGCCGAGCATGTTGGTCGGGCTGGCGGACCCCCCTGCCGCCTGGATCGCGGGTTGTTTGAGCGCCGTGCAGTCGAAGGATTTCGGGTTGGACGTGAGGTAACTGCGGAGAATGTCGGTCCACCAGATCACATTTGGATTGGGCACGAGCCGCTGGCTTGCCGGCAGGTCGGTCGGCAACAACGGGCCGCGCCACAGCGGGACGATCGTCCCGTCGTTTTCGTCCGTGTAGAGTTTCATCGCCAACAACACTTGGCGGTGATTGTTGAGGCACTGGATTCCCTTCGCCTTGGACTTCGCACTCGCCAGCGCCGGCAGCAGCAAACTGGCGAGAATCCCGATGATCGCGATGACGACGAGCAATTCAATCAAGGTGAACCCGGCGCTTGCGCGCGGGCGAAGGGCTCCTGCGTCTTGTGTGGTCATTCGCTTCAACCCGACTGTATCGGATGTCCCCGGCGAATCAACCGGCATTCTTCCGACGCCGCGCGGCGCGATTACTTCACCTCGGGCGGGAGGTTTCCGTAACTCCACGGCGCGCGGAAGGGCGGTGCGGGCGGCGGTTGCGGAATCGGGCCGGGCGTCATCTGGTTGGCCAGCGCGATGCCCGTGTCGGCGAGCTCGCGGCCCGCGCCGATGTGCAGGTTGCTGTAGCTCGTGAGCCGCGTCTCGTAGCCGCCGCCGTTCGGGCCGAACGCCTCCTCGGTCGGCACGTAGCCCACGCAGCCGTTCGCGAGCTCGACGGGGAACGTGAACGGGAACTTGCTGCCCTTCTTGATGTCGAGGCCGAACTGCACGAAATACTCCGCCGGGTTCGACACGAACACCGCCGGGCCGACCTGGATCGCCTGCACCTCCACCTCCACCGCGGGCCGCGCCCGCGCAATGGCGTCGAGCATCACGATCTCCTTCGCGAAGGTCCACTCCGTCGCGCCGACTTTCGCAGGCTCCTGCTTCACGAGTTCGAGCGACTTCTGCACCTTTTCGGGCGACGGCAGCCGGCGCTTCATGGTCCAGACTTTGTGCCGCACATCGAGCGGGATGTTCGCGCTCGCGCCCCGGCGGATGAGCAGCAGCGTCTTGAACGCCTCCGCGCCGACGCGTCCGCCGACGATCTGGCACCACTCCTCCGCGCCGGGGTTTTGGAACGTGGTCAGGTTGTCCACCTGCGTCACGTCGCCGCACGCGCCTTGCAGGAAGACCACGGGCAGCGCGGCGTTGCCGGTCGCGCCGCGAAGGGTCTGTTCGAGCGACCACATCCAGTTGGCGGAGATGCCGCCGGGGTTCGTCGTGGCGTGGCACGAATAATTCACCACCACGCCGAGCAGGTTCGTGCGCGCATCCCACACGCCGATGACGCCCACCTGCGGGTCCGTCGGTCCCGCGTAGCCGATGATGTCCGGGTTGCCGGCGCCGGGATGCGAGAAGCTCAGCCCGTTCTTCATGCGGAGGCGGCGGTTGAAGGCGACCTTGTCCTCGTGGCCGAAGCCCACCGCGAGCCGCGCATCACCGCGCGCGGCGTCCGCGGTGGCGACCGCCTCGACGATCTGCCGTTTGAGCCACTGCGTGTAGCCGGGGTCCGAAGTCGTGGACTTTTCGAAGTAAAGCTCGCGCACGAACGGCGACGCCTTGTCGAAGTCTCCGGGCTCCGCCATGCCGATCGGGCCGGACGAATGCGAGTGCGACGCGCCGAGCAGCACGCACTCGGGGCGGATGCCCGTGCGCGTCGCGATCTCCGCGCGCACCTCGGTCGTGAGGTGGCGCGTGATGAACAGGATGTCGAGGCCGACGAGCGCGACGCGCATCCTGCCGTCGTCGAACACCGCCGCGCGGACCTTGCACGGGTCGTGGAACGTGCGGTGATACGACTTGCCGTAGCCGCCGGGCGCCTCCATGCCGATGTCCGGCGTGATGTCGCGCTCGGCGAAGCCGGCCTTGAAAATGGTCTTCGGCGCGGCAGCGGGTTGCTGCGCGGCGGCGCTGGCCGCGAACGTGATGCCGAGGGCGAGAGAGCACAGTGGAGTTTTCATGCGCGAAATGGGTTTTCCGCAACCAAACCAACGCCGCGCCGCCGGAGCAAGGCCGATTTCCCCTTTGCCCGTCGCGTCGTTCGTGGCTCAATCTCGCGCGTGTTCGAGCTGCTCCGCACCGACCCGCACACCAAGGCCCGTCTCGGCCGGCTGCGCACCGCGCACGGCGACGTGGACACGCCGGTCTTCATGCCCGTCGGCACGCAAGCCAGCGTGAAGGCGCTCGACCCGCGCGAACTGCGCGAGATGGGCACGCAGATCATCCTCGGCAACACTTACCACCTGAACCTGCGGCCCGGACTCGACATCCTCCGCGCCGCGGGCGGTCTGCACCGCTTCATGAACTGGCCGCTGCCGATCCTCACCGACAGCGGCGGCTTCCAAGTCTTCAGCCTCGCCAGGATTCGCAAGGTGCGCGAGCACGGCGTCGAGTTCCGCTCGCACATTGACGGCTCGCCGCTCTTCCTCGGCCCGAAGGAGGCGATGGAAATCCAGCGGGCGCTCGGCTCGGACATCGCGATGACGTTCGACGAGTGCCCGCCGCACGACGCGCCCGCGAAGGAGCAGCGGCTCGCCGTCGAGCGGACGATCCGCTGGGCGAAGGAATGCCGCGAACAGCCGCGCGCGGATGGACAAAACGTCTTCGGCATCGTGCAGGGCGGCAGCAGCGCGGAACTGCGCGAGCACTGCGCGAAGGCCATCGTGTCGCTGGACTTCGACGGCCACGCCATCGGCGGCGTCAGCGTCGGCGAGCCGGAGCACGAGATGTTCCGCGCCGTCGAGCTGGCGGAGCCGTTCCTGCCCGCGGACAAGGCGCGCTACGTGATGGGCGTGGGCACGCCGGCGCAACTCGTCGAGCTGGTGGCGCGCGGCGTGGACATGTTCGACTGCGTGCTGCCGACGCGCGTGGCGCGCAACGGCACGGCCTTCACGCGGCGCGGCACCTTCAGCATCAAGGGCGGCGCGGTGAAGGCGGACTTCGGGCCGATCGAGGCGGGGTGCGAGTGCTTCGCGTGCCGCGACTCCACCCGCGCTTACGTGCGGCACCTGCTGAACGTGAATGAAATCCTCGGCCTGCGGCTCGTGAGCATCCACAACAGCCACATGTTCCTGAAGCTGATGGCCGACATGCGCGCGCACCTCGCGGCCGGGACGTTTGCGGAATTCCGCCGCGAGTTCATCGCGAACTACACGCCCACGAGCCGCGTGCTCGCGGGCCGCAAGAAGGAAACGGAGCGGTGAAGGCGCGGCTCTCCGCCCGTTCGGGCACGGGCGGGACGCGATGTGAAGCCGGCGAGCTTTGAACCTTGAGGTTCGCTCCGGCGCGGGTAGGCTCGCGCGCGCCATGAGCCCCGCCGGACAGATTGACCAGCTTTCACGCCTTTACACCGGCGTCGTGTGCGATGTGCTCGATGCGCTTGGCTTCCGGCATCAGTCGCTCGGCGGCCAGGTGCGGCCGCTCACGCCCGCGCGCCACGTCGCCGGACGCGTCTTTCCCGCACGAGCGAAAGCCGTCACTGAAATCCCCGCCGAGCCTTACAAGCTGGAGATTGCCGCCGTGGATGCGATGCGCGCGGGTGACGTGTTCGTGGTGGACGCGGGCGACGATTGCGGCAGCGCGTTCTGGGGCGAACTGCTCACCACGGCGTGCATGGCCAAGGGCGTGCGCGGCGTGGTGATGACCGCCGCCGCGCGCGACATGTGGAAGATCCGCGAGCTGGGCTTCCCCGTGTTCGGCCTCGGCTTGCATCCCGCGGACAGCAAGGGCCGGCTCGATGTCGTGGCGATCGGCGAACCCGTCACCATCGCGGGCGTGCGCGCGCGGGCGGGGGACTTCGTGCTCGGCGACGAGGACGGCGTGGTCATCATCCCGGCTGAAGCCGCGGACGAGACCATCCGGCGCGCACTGGACAAAGTCTCCGGCGAGAACATCGCCCGCGAGGAACTGGCGCGTGGCGTGCCGATGGGCGAGGTGTTCCGCAAATACGGAATCCTGTGAGGCTGTCCGCGCTTCCCGACGGCTGCGCCGACCCCGCCCCGGTCAGTCGCTGAACAGGTATTCGAGGTCGGTTTGCGTGAGGCTCTTGGCGAAGCCTTCCTCGCCGAGCACATCGGCGATGGTCTGCGCCTTGCGCTGCTGGAGGTCCCAGATTTTTTCCTCGACGGTGCCAGGCGCGATGAGGCGGTAGGCGTTGACGGCGCGGGTCTGTCCGATGCGATGCGAGCGGTCGATGGCCTGCGCCTCGACGGCGGGATTCCACCAGGGGTCGTAAAGCACCACGTAGCTCGCGGTGGTCAGGTTGAGCCCCGTGCCCGCGGCGCGGAGCGAGAGCAGAAACACCGCGGGATTCGGGTCGTCCTGAAACGCCTGCACGACGTCCTGCCGGCCCTTGGTCTCGCCCGAGAGCAGGTGCGTGCCGATGCCGCGTTGTTTGCATTCGACCTCGAGCAGTTTCAGCATCTGAACGAACTGCGAGAAGACGAGCACCTTCTGCCCTTCCTCGATCAGCGGCTCGAGCAGTTCGAAGAGCGTCTCGGTCTTGCCGCTCGCGGAGTCGTTGCCGACAAGCGTCGGGTGGCAGCAGATCTGCCGGAGTCGCGTGAGCGCGGCGAGGACGTGAATCTTGCTCCGCCCGATGCCCTTCTCGGCGACGGTGCGCATGACCTGCTCGCGGCTGCGGCGCAGTTCGGCGAGGTAGAGTTTGCGCTGGCCCTCGTTGAGCTCGCAATCGCGGCGCTGCTCGATGCGGTCGGGCAGGTCCTTGGCGACCTGTTTCTTCATGCGGCGCAGCAGCAGCGGACGCAGCCGCGCGGAAAGCCGGCGCCGGGCGATGCGCGTCGCGCTGATGGCCTCCTCGCCCTCGCCCTTCGGCTCGTAGGTGGCGTGGAAGTGTTCCTCGTCGCCGAGGTAATCGGGCTCGACGAAGTCCACGATGCTCCACAGGTCGAGCAGCTTGTTTTCGAGCGGCGTGCCGGTGAGGGCGAGGCGCTGGTCGGCCTTGAGCTGCTTGACGGACTGCGTGATCTGCGCGGCGGGGTTCTTGATGAACTGCGCCTCGTCGAGCACGACGACGCGGAAGGGGAACTTCTGCAACTCCTCGAGGTCGCGCCGCAGCAGCGCGTAGTTGGTGACGATGATGTCGTGCTCGGGAATCTGCTTGCGGAGGTTGTGCCGCGCGGCGCCGCTCTGGAGCACGAGGACCTTGAGGTGCGGCGTGAAGCGCTCGGCCTCGCGCTTCCAGTTGTGCAATACGGACGCGGGGCAGATGACCAGCGCGGGCTTGGGTTTTTTCGGGTGCTGCTCGTAAAGCCACGCGAGCCACGAGAGGGTTTGCAGCGTTTTGCCCAGGCCCATGTCGTCGGCGAGGATGCCGCCCATGCGCAGGCGCGTGAGGTGGCAGAGGAAGTCGAAGCCCTCCTTCTGGTAGGGGCGCAACTCGGCGTAGATGCGGGCGGGCAGTTCGGTGGATTCGATGCCCTTGAAGTTCGCGAGCTTCTCCCGCAAGGCGAGGGCGGCGTCGGTCTCGCCGAGCTTGTCGAGCGCGGAGCCGTCCAGCCGGGCGGCGGTTTCGAGCGGGACCTTCTGCGCGAGCGGGCTGAGGGTTTCGAGGCCGAGGTCGGCCAGCGCCTCGTGCGCGCCCTGCACCGCCGCGGTGTCCAGTTCGACCCACCCGCTGTCGGGCAGCTTCACGAAGCGGCCCGTCGCCGCGGCGAGTCGTTCGAGGTCGGCCTTCGAGAGCTTCATGCCTTCCTGCTCCCACTCGGCGGAGACGCTGAACCAGTCGATGCCGCTGCCCTTGACGATGATCATCGGCTTGAGCGTTCGCGGCTGGAGGAAGAGCCGCTGGAAGGCGGGATTGCCGAGGAATTCGACGCCGTCGGGCCGGTGCGGCCAGGCGTTCGCGAGCTGGCCGAGGAAATTCTCGTTCGCGTCGCCGACCCACAAGCCGGGCTCGGGCGTGAACCAGTCCAGCTTGCGCAACCACGCGGTCGCGGGTTCGAGGCGCGGGTCGTCGAGGATTTCCGGCTTGCCGTTGGACTTCGCGCCGGGCTTGTCGAGCTGCCACTCGTGGCCCGTCCAGTGCCAGGTGGTGGCGTCGCGCTCGCTCACGGCGAGCAGGCGCAGGCGCACGTTTTCGTCGGCGAGCTCGAAGACAAAATGCGGCACCGCGGTGTGCGCGGTGCAAAGCTGGTCCCAGTCGACGCCGTTGCTCGACTGCGTGCGGCGGAGGTTCATCAGGAACCGGTGGCTCAGTTGCCGCACGGGCAGCGCGGCCTTGGCAACCCACGATTCGAACAAATCGGCGGCGGGCGCGTTGCGCAGCAGATAAAAAGTGCTGCCGACCAGCGCGAGCGCGGGCCTGCCGGCAAAGAAGCGGACTTCGCGCATCGGAGTGAACGTGCCATCGGGCATCGCGAGCCGGTGGGTGAAGGCGAGCTCGGCGTCGCCGTTTTGCAGATGCGGCTTGAGCTCGGCCATCTGCCCGTGAAATGCAAAGTGCGCGGGTTCATTCGGCACCTCGAGCCGCGGCTCGTGTCCCCAGCGCGCAAGCCACTGGAGCAATTCGAGCCCGACGAGTGACATCGGTTCGTCGCCGCGGTCCTTGTAGGTCTCGGCGAGCCACTGGATGAATTCCCAGTCGGCGGGCGAGAAGAGTTCCTGCTCGTGCGTCGCGCGCGTGACCAGCTCGGCCAGTTCGGGGATGGACTTCTCCCTTTCGCCGGTGCGCGGGCGGAACAGGTGGAATTCCACGGCGAAGCGGCGCAGGTGCGCGCAGTCGGGCGCGAACTCCGGCTTGCAAACCACGCGCAACGCCGCTCGCGGACCATCCAGATGCTCGGGCGCGGGCGGGAACACCCAGCGTTCGAGGCGTGCGATGAGTTCCTTGTCCTGCTCGACCTGCTCGGCTTCCGCGAAGCGGTCGAAGTTGGCGTGGGGCGCGAGCTCGTTCGGCAGCGAGCGCTTGGCGCGGAGGAAGAGGTGCGCGAGTTCCTCGAGTCGCAGCGCGCCGCTGGCCGCCAGCAGCCGGGGCCACCAGTCGTCGCCGATAAAGTCGCGGCGCGAGAGCGAGAGCTTCTCGAAATAATCCTCGAGCAACAGCCACGCGCGCTGCGAGTCGCCGCAGGTCGAGAAGATCTGCAGCAACTGGCTGCGTTCCGCCACCGCGGTCCGGCTGTCGGAAAGCTCGCGGCGCAGGTCGGCGAGGGCGCCGTAGGTTTGCGTGAGCACCTTGTGATGCGCGTCGTATTTGGCGGCGGCGGCGCGCGGGGTCGGGGCTTCGGTTTTTCGGGCGGGTCGGGGCATCGGTCGGGTTGGGTCCCTTTTCAGGGAGCGGGGAGTTCGTCAGAAACGGGTCGGGGTGGTCAACGATTTATCACTCGACGGCGTTCACGGGGAACGGCCGTGGAATTCAGTTCAAAGTTTCGGTTCGGCAAGGGAGCCGCGGTCACGGCGAACAGGGCGGACGCTGGAGGGGTGAGGTGTCGGGCGTGCGGGCGGGGCGTGGCATCATCATGGGAGTGCGTGGGGCTGGCGAAGCATCGCGCCGGCCGCGGCGCGGTGGGTTGAGCGGGCAGTCAAGGAGCGTGCGAATCGCTCGCGGGCAAATCGCGGCGACACACAGCCTGTCTTGAAGATGCCGTTCGTTCTGGGCATTGGAATCGTCGGGGTTCTTCGACGATGCGGACATCTTGTGTTCAGCCACGGCGAAGTCAACAGGCAACTTCTCGCCGGCAGGCTTCGGCCTTGACGCACCGGAGCCGCCCTGCAACAACTCGCCCGCCCGCCCGGAGCAATGAAGCGACCCGGGGAATCATCCGTCAGAATCCCAACATGAAACTCCTCCTCTCCTCCCTGTGCGCGGCTGCCTTGGCCGCGGGCATGACCGACACCGCCGCGGCTGATCTCAAGGCCGGCGACGTCGCGCCGGACTTCAGCCTGCCCGGCAGTGATGGCAAGACTTACAAGCTCGCCGACTTCAAGGGCAAGAAGGCCGTTGTGGTGGCGTGGTTCCCGAAAGCCTTCACCGGTGGCTGAACGGCCGAATGCAAGTCGCTCCGTGAGAGCGGCGATGCCATCCGGAAGTTCGACGTGGCCTACTTCACCGCGAGCTGCGACGCGATGGACGGCGAGAAGGGCAACAAGGCCTTTGCGCAATCGCTCGGGCTGGATTACCCGATCCTCAGCGACGCGTCCAAGGACACCGCGAAGGCTTACGGGCTCATCAACGATCAGGGCCGGGGCCCCGGCCGCGTGACGTTCTACATCGGCAAGGACGGAAAAATCCTGCACGTGGATCGTTCGGTAAAGGCGGCCCAGCACGGAGCGGACGTCGCCGCCAAGTTGAAAGAACTCGGCGTGGCCGAGAAGAAATAGGCGCGCAGCATTTCAAACGACTTCAACCGCGAACAGCCGCCCGCCCGGGCGGCTGTTTTGCATTCCAACGAGCCCTGCGCCTGCCGGCTCACACAGCGAACCCAAGGCGCCAGTGCTCCTCGTCGGGCTTGACGTCGCTTGCGAAAACCCTCACGCGGATTGGCCGGCGCGATTCGCGCCACTGCCTTCACTCTGAAGCCGCCGGCGCGTGGTTGCGTCTGACACATCGGCGCGCGCCCTTGTTCGAACTACCGGCGCCACGAATCCAATCCATGACCAAGTTCGCGCCTGCCCTGGTCGCCCTCGCCCTTTGCGCGCGCGTGTGTCTGGACCCGGCGACTGCCTCGGGCGCGTCCCCGGCGCGCGAGTTTCACTTCGTCAACGACATCGAGCCGTTACTGTCGCGCTACGGATGCAATTCGTCCGGTTGCCACGGCAAGGCGGAGGGGCAGAACGGCTTCAAGCTTTCCGTGTTCGGTTTCGACCCGAAGGGCGATCACGCCGCGCTGGTTCGCGAAGGACGCGGCCGCCGCGTGTCACCGGCCGCGCCGGACACGAGTCTGTTCCTGCTCAAGGCCGCGGGCATCGTCCCGCACGGCGGCGGCGGGCGCATCGCGCAGGGCACGTCGGAGTTTCAACTCATCCGCGACTGGATTGCCGCGGGTGCGCCGTTTGGCCGCGCGGATGCCCCGCGTGTCGCGCGCATCGAGATCGCGCCGCGGGAGCGCGTGCTCGGCATGGGCGCGACGCAGCAGCTTCGCGTCACGGCCAACTACAGCGACGGCTCGACGAAGGACGTCACGCGGCTCGCGCTCTTCCACTCGAACAACGAAGGCCTTGTGAGAGTGGACGACGACGGGCAACTGACCACGGGCTCGATTCCGGGGCAGGCCGCGGTCATGGCGCGCTTCGGCGAGGAGGTGGACGTCTTCCGCGCGATGGTGCCGCGCGGCACGGCGTTGAAGGAATTCACCGCGCCGCCGCAGGTCAACTTCATCGACGCGCTTGTGGACGCGCAACTGAAGAAACTGAACGTCCTGCCCTCGGGCCTTGCGGACGACCCGGAATTCCTGCGACGCGTCTACCTCGACGTGATCGGCACCTTGCCGACGCCGGCGGAAGCCCGCCGGTTCCTCGCCGACGCCCGGACCGACAAACGCGCGCGACTCGTGGAGGCGTTGCTCGACCGGCCCGAGTTCGCCGACTACTGGGCGCTCAAGTGGGCCGACGTGCTGCAGGTTGACCGCCTCAAACTCCAGCCGCGCGAGGCTTACGCCTACTTCAAGTGGATCCGCGATTCGCTCGCGGCAAACAAACCGCTCGACCGCGTCGCGCGCGAGTTGCTCACCGCCGAGGGGCCGCTCGACGACGCGCCCGCCGGGCACTTCTACAAGGTCGCCACCAAACCCGGGGACATGGCCAACTCGATTTCGCAGAGCTTCCTCGGCGTGCGCATCGCGTGCGCCGAGTGCCACCATCATCCCTACGACCGCTGGAGCCAGGCTGATTACCAGGGGATGGCCGCGTTCTTCACGCAAGTCAGCGTGCGCAAGGGCGCGCTCGGCGACGCGCTCCTCGCGGAGGGCAACCCGCAGGCGCGGCACCCGCGCACAGGCGAGCCCATCCACCCTTACGCGCTCGGGGCGACGATGCCCGGCAAGGCGCCCGAGGGCGACCGGCGCCGCGTGCTCTCGGACTGGTTTACCTCGTCCGACAACCCGTGGTTCGCGCGCAACCTCGCCAACCGCCTCGTCGCGCACTTTTTCGGCCGCGGTCTCGTCGAACCCGTGGATGACGTGCGGGCGACCAATCCGGCGAGCAACCCGGAGTTGCTCGACGCGCTCGCCCGCGACGTGCAGGGCGCGAGCTTCGACTTCAAGAAGATCATCCGCACGCTGACCGCGTCCCGGACGTATCAGCTCTCGTCGAAACCCAACGCGACCAACGAACGCGACGAGCAGAACTACTCGCGCGCGCTCTTCAAGCGGCTGCCCGCGGAAGTGCTGTTCGACGCCGTGAGCCAGACGACCGGTGTCGGGGAGAAATTTGAAGGCGTCGCGCCCGGCGTCCGCGCGGTGCAGTTGTGGGACAGCCAGGTGCAGAACTACTTCCTGAAACTCTTCGGCCGGCCGTCGCGCATGAGCGCGTGCGAGTGCGACCGCAACACGGAGGCGAGCATCGCGCAGGTGCTGCATCTGCTCAACTCGCCGGACATCCACCGCAAACTCTCCCACGAATCCGGCACCGTGGCCCGGCTCGTGCGAACGATCCGCGACGACGCGGCGCTCGTGGATGAACTCTACTTCACGTGGTTCAGCCGCCCGCCAACCGGGTCCGAGCGGGCCATCGCGATGCAGTTCCTCAAGGACTCGCCCTCACGCCGGCAGGGCGCCGAGGATCTCGCGTGGAGCTTGCAGAACTCGCTCGAGTTCATCTTCAACCACTGACCGCTCACCGGCTTGCGGTGGGTTGCGTGTTGTCCCGCCGGGCACCTGCACACGGAACCGGCCCTGCCGGACCGGACCCGCGCCGAGGATCGTCCCGCCTTCGTCGAAGAGGCGTCTTCCTGAGTGCCGGGCGTTGGGCCGACCGCGGGCATTCCCGGCCTTCCTGTCGCGAAGTCAAACGGCAGGGTTTCCGTCACCTAAATCCTCGCCAGTCCCGCCAGTTCGAGGAAGCGCGACTCGATTTGCGCGCGGGTCACGCGCGTGGTGCGGTTCAGGCCGAAGCCCTCGCAGCAGAACGACGCCACGACCGCGCCGTAAAGCATCGCTCGCCGAAGGTTCGCCTCCACGGGCCCGCGCCGGCTCGCGAGGTAGCCCATCACGCCGCCGACGAACGAATCGCCCGCGCCCGTGGGGTCCACCACGCGGTGCAACGGATACGCCGGCGCCACGAAGAACCCGCCCGGCCCGCTCAGGATCGAGCCGTGCTCGCCCTTCTTCACGATCACGAATCGCGGCCCGAGCTTGTGGATGCGCTTCGCCGCGGCGATCACGTTGTCCTCGCCTGCGAGCTGGCGGGCCTCGCTGTCGTTGAGCACGAGCGCGTCCACCTTGCGCAGCACCTTCAGCAGGTCCTTCAGCGCGATGTCCAGCCAGAGGTCCATCGTGTCGGCGACGAGGAACTTCGGCCGGCGCACCTGCTCGATGACGCGCAACTGGAGGGCGGGCGCGAAATTCGCAAGCAGCACGAACGGTGTCTGGTCGTGGCCGGCGGGCAGCTTGGGCGAAAACCCGGTGATCACGCCGAGTTCCGTCGCGAGCGTGCGCCGGTTGTTCATGTTCACCTCGTATTCGCCCGCCCAGTGAAACGTCTTGCCGGGCGCGCGCTCCAATCCCGCGAGGTCGATGCCGTGCTTGCGATAGAGCCGGACATATTTTTCCGGGAAATCCTCGCCCACGATGCCCGTGAGCCGCACCGGCGAGAAGAAGCTCGCCGCGACCGACGCGTGGCTGGCCGAGCCGCCGAGCAGGCGCGGGTTCTCGGCTTTCGGAGTCTTGATGGAGTCGAGGGCGGTGGTGCCGACGATGAGGACGCTCATGCTGGATTCAGTGGGTCGTTGCGTTGTGCGGGTTCACTGCAAGGCGCGGCGACGGTAGAGGCTCGACATTCCAATGTCGAGATGGCGCGGGGAATCCCAGCGCCGGCGCCGGCCAAGCGGCGGCTACCCGGGACGCGCCCTCGCGCCGAAGAGCGCGGTGCCGATGCGCACCAGCGTCGCGCCTTCCTCGACGGCGACCTCGAAGTCACTCGTCATCCCCATGCTCAGGTGCGGCAGAGGCGCGCCGAGCCTTTGCTCGCATTCGATCCGCATCTCGCGCAGCCGGCGGAACACCCGGCGCACTTTCCCGGCGTCGGGCGTCCACGGCGCCATCGTCATCAAGCCGTGAACTTCAAGCCGTGGCAGGGCATTGATCGCGTCGAGGTTTGCGAGCGCGGCGTCCGGGGTGAGGCCGTGCTTGCCCGCCTCCGCGGCGATGTTCACCTCCAACAGGATGGGCAGCCGCCTCGCCGCGGCGTCGGCGCGCCGGTTCAATTCTTCCGCGAGTCCAAGCGAGTCCACGCTGTGAATCATCTCGAACAGGTCCACGGCATCGCGCGCCTTGTTGGATTGGAGATGTCCGATCATGTGCCACCGCAGGCGCCCGGGGCACTGGGGGATTTTTGCCTTCGCCTCCTGCACGCGATTCTCGCCGAAGATGGCAAGGCCGAGCGCCGCGGCTTCGTGGACGACCGCCGGCGGCTGGCCCTTGCTCACGGCGACGAGCTGGACCGCGGCGGGATCGCGCCCGGCGCGCTCGCACGCCGACGCGATGCGCGCGCGGATCGAAGCCAGGTTGCCTGCCAAGTCCATGCCGCGAGCATACGAAGGCCGCGTGCGGGGCGAGAAGCGGAAAGCCGCCGCCCCGCGACGCGGTTGGCCGCGAAGATTTGTTTGACTTCGCCACGGGCAGGACAATCGTTGCGCGTCAGCACTCCGAAACCCGCGCGAACTCCTCGCCATGAACACCTCGTTCGCCCTCCTCGCCGTCACCGCCGCCCTGCTTATGAGCCACGCCGCATCCGCAGCCGAACCCGCCGCGCCGATCACGCTCGTCATCCACGGCGGCGCGGGCGCCATCCCGCGCGCGGAGATGACCGCGGACAAGGAGAAGGGCCATCGCGCCGCGCTCGAGGCCTCGCTCCGCGCGGGACACGCCGTTCTCAAGGCCGGCGGCGCGGCGCTCGACGCCGTCGTCGCGGCCATCCAAGTGCTCGAAGATTCGCCCTTGCACAACGCCGGCAAGGGCGCGGTGCTCACCGCCGAGGGCACGGTGGAAATGGACGCCTCGATCATGGACGGCGCGACCCGCCGCGCCGGCGCGGTCGCCGCGGTGAAGCATCCGAAGAACCCGATCGTCCTCGCGCGCCTCGTGATGGACAAGTCGCCGCACGTGCTGATGACCGGCGAGGGCGCGGAAATCTTCGGCAAACAGCACGGCGTGACGATGATGCCGCCGGACTATTTCATCACCGACCAGCGCCGGCAGCAGCTTGAGCGCATTCTGCGCTCACAAAAACAGAAGGACCGCGAGAAGCCGCGGTCGGAGTTCGAGATGCTCACGCCCGCCGAGCGCGCGGGCACGGTGGGCGCGGTCGCGCTTGATGGGCGCGGCAACCTCGCCGCGGGCACCTCGACGGGCGGCATGGTGAACAAGAAATTCGGCCGCGTGGGCGATTCGCCCATCGTCGGCGCGGGCACGTTCGCGGACAATCGCACGTGCGGCGTCTCGGGCACGGGGCACGGCGAGTTTTTCATCCGGGGCGTGGTGGCTTACGACGTCGCGGCGCTCATGGAATACAAGGGCCTGAAACTCGCCGAGGCCGCGGACCTCGTCGTGATGAAGAAGTTGAAGGAACTCGGCGGCACGGGCGGAATCATCGCGCTCGACCGGCGGGGCAACGTGGCGATGCCGTTTAACACGGAGGGGATGTTTCGCGGGGTGATGCGCGCGGACGGGTCGTTCGAGATCGCGATCTACCGCGACTGAGCGCGACCCGCGGCGTTCAACGGAGGGAAACCACGAATGGACACGAAGGGACACGATTTTGCCTGCGGGACGCTGGCGCGCTGCGACCGGTCGCATGCCGCAGAGCGACCGGCGCCAGCTTGCGCTTCACGCGCCTCGTGGCTTGCTGGCGTGCTCGCGTTCCTCGTCGCGACCGCACCCGCCGCCGACCCGGTGAAAGCCGATCTTACGGGTTATTCCGCCACGTGCGGCGTGCGCGTGCACGAGGTGGAGCAGGAACTGTTCGTGATGTGGCCGATGGCCGACCGCGTCACGGGCTGGCTCAAGTTCTCGCTCGACCCGGAGCGGCCGCTCATCCGCGCCATCCTCGCGCTCGGGCCGGGCGACCTCACGGGCGAGCCGTGGATGGGCAACATGCATCCGCTCGTGACGATGACTGTCGGCACGCGCGTCGCGCCCGCGGGGCGCCCGCCGGGGATGAGCCCGTGGAACACGTTCTTTGATTCGCCCGCGAAGCGACCGAACCGCACGCACGTCGGCGAGTTCAAGCTCACCCGGGCGCGCGTGACCAGCGAAGGCCGGCGCGCGACGGTGGCGTTCGGCGACGTCGCCATCGGGCCCTTCAATGGCGAGCTGCGTTTCACGTTCTACGCGGACACGCGGCTCGTGCAGATGGAGGCGGTGGTCACCACCCAGCAGGACGGGCTCGCGTTCATCTACGATCTCGGCCTCACGGGTGACATTGACGGCGCGCAGGCGTTCGCGTGGATGGACACGGATGGCAGGATGCAGGGCACGTCGGCATTGCCGGGAACGCCGGACCGCTCGCTCGCGGTGCGCCATCGCGTGCTGATCGCCGAATGCACGACGGGCAGCCTCGCGATCTTCCCCGCGCCGCACCAGTTCTTCTTCCCGGTGGACATCACGACGAACAACGAGTTCGTGTGGTTCGGCCGGCGGCACCAGTTCGTGGACCGGTTCGGCTTCGGCATCCGGCAGGACCCCAAGGGCGGCGGCAACTACGTGCCGTGGTTCAACGCGCCGCCGAACACATCGCAGCGGCTCGGGTGCTTCCTGCTGCTCACGCACGGGCCCGCGGGCAACGCGCTGTTCGAGACGCTGCGCTTCACGCGGCAGGACCGCTTCGCCGAGCTGCCGGGACACGTCACGTTCACGTCGCACTATCACATGGCCATCGCGATGGCCGCGATCGAGGCGGCGAAGTCGCGCGCGCAGCCGCCCGCGGTGCCGCAGTTTGTGGACGTCTTCAAGCGCATGGGCGTGCAGGCGGTGCACCTCGGCGAATTCCATGGCGACGGGCATCCGCGCGACCCCGGCCCGCTGCGGCTGCCCGAACTGGACGCGATGTTCAAGGAATGCCGGCGGCTGTCCGACACGAATTTGCTGCTCATCCCCGGCGAGGAGGCGAATGTGCACCTCGGCGTGAACGAGCCCGGCAAGCATCCCGGCCACTGGATGCTGATGTTTCCGAAGCCCGTTTACTGGACGATGGTCCGCGGCGAAGGCCAGCCGTTCGAGGAGAGGCACGAGCGCTACGGCACCCTCTATCGCACCGGCAACCGCGCCGACATGCTCAACCTCATCCAGCGCGAGAAGGGGCTGGCCTTCACCGCGCACGCGCGCATCAAGGCCTCGAGCTGGACACCCGACATTTATCGCAACGAGGACTTCTACCTGTCCGACTCGTGGCTCGGTGCGGCGTGGAAGGCGATGCCCGCGGACCTCTCGCGCGAGCGGCTCGGCGAACGCTGCCTCGACCTGCTCAATGACATGGCGAATTGGGGACAGAAAAAGTATCTGCCGGGCGAGGTGGACGTCTTCAAGATCGACCGCACGCACGAGCTCTACGGCCACATGAACATCAACTACCTCCGCCTCGCGAAGCTGCCGAGCTACGACGAAGGCTGGCAGCCGGTGCTCGACACGCTGCGCGCGGGCGCGTTCTTCACGACCACGGGCGAGGTGCTCATCCGGCAGTTCATCGTCAACGGCAAGTCCAGTGGCGAGACGCTCAAGCCGCGGCCCGGTGAGAAGCCCGAGGTGCGCGTGGAACTCGAATGGACCTTCCCGCTCAAGTTTGCCGAGGTGATTTCCGGTGACGGCAAGAATGTGTTCCGCCATCGCATCGAGATGCTGAACACGACGGCGTTCGGGAAGACCGAGCTGAAGCTCGCGCCCGACCTCGCGGGCCGCAAGTGGGTGCGCTTCGAAGTATGGGACATCGCCGCGAACGGCGCCTACACGCAGCCGGTGTGGTTGGAGCCGTAACTCGACATTCCGATGTCGGGAGGGGGCGCGAGGTTGGTTTCAAAACTCGACACCGGAAGGTCGAGCTACCTTACGCCGTCTTCGGCGCCCCCGACGGGGGCGCGGCCTTGGGCGTTCATGTGCCGCCGGCGCAGCCGGCGCGGAAACTGCGCCAGTATTTCAGCGGCAGCGAGCCGAGCGCAATCAGGAGGAGCTGGGTCGCGTTGAAGGTCATCAGCCACTTGAACGCGGCGTCCATGAAGCCGTAGCTGTGCAGGCCGATGCCGAGCATGTTGACCCCGAACCACGACCACGCGGTGACGATGTTTCCGACGAGCGCCATGTTCATCAGCCCGCGTTCCTTGATGTAGCCGCCCCACTTGGCGTGCAGGATCGTCGCGTTCCAAAGCACGATGAGGAGCGCGCCGTTTTCCTTCGGGTCCCAGCCCCAGAAGCGCCCCCACGACTGGTCCGCCCAGATGCCGCCGAGAATGGTTCCGACGAAGCTGAAGAGCGTCGCAAAGCACACGATGCCGTAAACCATCCGCGCGAGAGACTTGGCGAGTTCGTTGTCGAGCGACGTGGTCAACACGCCGCGCAGCAGGTAAACCATCGCGAGGAAGCCCGCGAGAAATGTCGAGGAGTAGCCGATGGTGATGGTGGTCACGTGCGTCGCGAGCCAGAAGTTCGTGTCGAGCACCGCGCGCATCATCTCCATCGTGTCGCCGTCCACCGAGAGGTGGTGCGCGATGATGAGCGTGACGAAGCCGATGGCCGACGCGGTGAAGCTGCCAATGCCGTTGCGCCACAGCCGTTCGAGGAAAAGGCCGAGCATCACCGCGCCCCACCCGACGAAAATCGCCGACGAATAGAGGTTCGTCACCGGCGGGCGCCATTCCAGATACATGCGGAACACCAGCCCCGACGTGTGCACGAGAAACGCAAGCCCCGTGAGCCAGAACGCCGCCTGGTTCAGCGTCGGCGAGAAGTTCAGCCACGACGCCGCCGCGAGCAGCAGCGCGAACACGTAGATGATCATCGACCGGTAGAATGGCAGGTAACCGTGGAAGTAGGATTCCTGCCGGCCTTTCTTCAGTTCCGGCTCGAAGGATTTCGCGAGCCACGCCTTGTAGCCCGCAACGTGCCGGTTGAACTCCGCGACGTTTCCCGCGCCGAATGCCGAGCTCATCGCGGCGTAGTGGCCGATGGCGGGATGGATGTCGCCGCTGCGCACGGCGTCCATCAGGCTCGCGCTCACGTGCTGCCAGTCGTCGGACTTGTGGCTGGAGCTCCACGGCGGCACGAGGAAGGGAAAGCCCTGCTGCAGCGACATTTGCTGCGCCATCTTCACTTGTTGCGCGATGTTGGCGTAAGGTTCCACGAGCGCCAGGAACCGCTCGAAGATTTCCTTGTTGTAGTCCTGCCCCGCCTGTTGCTTCTGCACGGCGGCGTAGCCCTCGCCCATGATGCGGCCGAGGGTCCCGATCTCGCGCTCGAAGTCGGTCGCGCGCTCGGGCTTGAGGCTGTTCTTGAGCCCGAGATAGACCTGCAACGAGCGGTGAAGCGACATGACGGATTTCTGGTAGGTGTTGCGATGTTCCTGCTTGGTGGTGGTGCCGATGTGGCGGGCTTCCTTCTCGATGAGCAGAAGATGAGGGGCGAGGTCGTTGAACGTGTAGAAACGCAGGCCCGACCGCTCGACGCCCTTCTCCTGGAGCGAAAGCTGGCCGAGCAGGTCCGGGTGATGCACGAGGAACGCGTGGCGCGTGTCGGCGACCGCAGGGTTGCAGAGCACCTCGAGAATCCACGCGGAGGGCTTGAGGCGCCTGGGGTGCTTCCCGAATTGATACCACTTGCGCTCGGTCATCCCGCCGTCCTTGGCGAGCTGGTCAAAGGCGCCCCACGCGCCGTTCGCGCCATTGCCCTCGAGCGGGACGGACGCGGTGCCGCGGAGCACGAGCAGGGCGTTGCGCCCGACGGAATCGAGCGGCTGCACGCGGCCGTTGAGCAGCACGGGCAGGCGGCCGAACTCATTCGCGGCAAAAGTGCCGGGCTTGTCCTGCTTCGGCCGCAACGCCGCGAGGAGCTCGAGCGCGAACACGCCGACGAGCAGCCAGGGAATCCATTTCTTCATAACTCAGTGGGTCTGACGTCCGGGCGGCGGGTTTGATTGCGGCGGAGTTTGTGATGACCGGGTCCGGCGCATCACGCCGCCTTCGGCGCGGCGGCCGGGCGTTTCCGGATGAACCCGACGAAGTGAATCATGAACTGCACCGTGAGCCCCACGCCGACGATCACGCACGCGAAATACGGCGTGAGCCAGCTTGGGTTGCTCACGACCTGCAGGATGGTGACCTTCCGCTCGCGCTGGTCGTTGTCCTTGTCGAAGCTCGCCTGGAAATACGTGAGCCCCTCGTAGCGCAGCGGGTTGTTCATCCAGATGTCCACCTCGCGCGCGTCGCCCTTGGCGGGATGTTCCACGCGGACGCGCGCCCGGAAGTCCTTCGGAATTTCCGTGCCGCGATACTTGTCGTGCGTGAACTTGAGCAGCGTGAACGAGTAGGGCGTGTAATGCCGCCGGAACCTCATGGCCACCTCGTAGGTCTTGCCGCCCGCGCTCACCGTCTGCCGCGCGCTCGAACTCACGGCGACGAGCCACGTGCCCAGCGACTTGCCGTTGTCGAGCAGCTCAAGTTCGGCGGCAGGGAGGTTGCGATTTTCCATGTCCTTCACGATCGGCCGCGGGGCGATGGCGATGCCGCCGAACGCGCCCTGCGTGACCTCCGGGAACACGGCCTCCTTCGGCAGCTCGCGATACAGCACGCAGCGCGGCCAGAAACCCCGGACGCGCATCGTCAGCGGCAGCCGTTTCAACGTGACTTCCGGATGCTTCGCAAACTCCGACTCGGGGACCATCTCGGGGTCGGCATCGCGGCCCGCGCCCGGGTCCGCCACGACGATCTGGTGACCGCCGAGTGCCGGCGCGAACAGCATCGAGAGGTGATAGATGCTGCCGTTGAACTCCAGCAACTGCGGCGCGGAACCGCGCGTGGCCAAGAGGAACGTCCCGTGCGAACCCTTCGAGGACGTGAACTCCACCACCGCGGCGGCGCGCGCGCGCGAGTCGGTGTCGTCGGGCTTGAGCGCGTGGACGACGCGGTTTGTGAACATGCCGTGCGTGGCCGCGGCAGGCACCGAACCCGCGGGCGGGCGCTCCTCGAGGTCGCAGTTGGGCCAGTAGTGCTTGACGCGGACTTCGAGCGGCATGCGCTTGTCAGCGATTGTGCCGCCGCGCGCGAGGAACGACTCCGGCACGGAGACCACCGAATCGTCTTTCGGGTCGGACGTGTCGATGAAGACCAGTTCGTTGGACTGGAAATCCTCCGAGTAATTCTTCGTCTCGCCCTCCTCGAGCCGCATGGCGCTCTCGATGGAAAGCATGTCCGTGCCGAGCTGGCCGAGCAGCAGCAGGATGAGCCCGGCGTGGGTCAAGAGGATGCCGGATTTCTTCCATGAGACCTTGAGCCGCTGGATGTGCGCCGCGGTGAGGTTCGCGAGCAGCAACGTGCCGATGAGGTAGCCGCCCGGCAACGGCAGCGGAACCTTGTGGCCGAAGAAGCTGAAGCCCGAGACAACCCAACTCTTGAAGTAGCGCGCCTGCGCGTAGTAGAGGCCCTCGTCCGCCTGCGCGACGGTGCCGATGAACACAACCACCAGGCCGGACACGAGCAGCACCAGCGTGAGCTTGAGCGAGCAGAGGACGGCGAGAAGCTTGGCGCGCATGGTCGGAGGATTACTGCGCGGCGAACTTCACGGACTGGACGAACTTCACAAAACTCGGGCGCTCGCGCTCCGCGACATCCACATCGCCCATCAGCTTGAAGAACCACGTCTCCCCGCGGTCCGGCACAATCGCGCCGATGATGCGCGTGCGTTCGCCCGTGCGCGCGCTCACCCCGGAGACGTCCACAAGCGTCGCCTTGCCCGCGGCGAGATCGAGCACGGGCAGCTTTGCCAGTTCCGCGGCGTCCATCGGCCCGAGGCCGACCTGCGTCCGCCAACGGTCGGCGTTGGCCTGCACGCCGCCCGCGGGTCCGGAAAACTTGCTCACGGTGATGTCCACCTTCTTCCCCGCGTCGCCGGTCGAGGCGAAACTTCGCAGGATCATGTCGGGCGGTTGCTGTTCCTTCCACGCCGCGGGCAGGTCCCACACGGGCATGCCCGCGGCCGCCGTCGCGGGGGCGGGCGAAGTCGAAGGGCCGTGCTCGTCGTCGGCGAACTCAACCGTCTTGAGGAACTCCACGAACGCGGGCTTCTCCTTGTCCACAAGCGCCGCGTCGCCCGTCAGCTTGAAGAACCACGTGAGCCCGTCCACCGGCACCACGGCCACGATGATGCGGTCCTGCCGCTGGCCCTCGCCCGAGGGCGGCGGGCCGGTCACGTCGAACAGCTTGCCCTGTTGCCTGTTCACGACGATGCGCGTCATGAATTTGAGGAGTTCCTCCTCGGTGGCCGCGGGCAGCTTGAGTTGTTCGCGCCACAAATTCACAAACTGCAAGTCGGTCCCGCCCATGCCGGGGAACGGCATCACCGCGATCTCGGCGGACTGTCCGTCGCGCGTGAGCGAGAAATTCGCCACGCGGGTCCGCGTCGCGCCCGCATCCGTCCAGCCCGCGGGCGCCTTGGAGTGAATGTGCGGCCGGCCGCCGCCGTGCGGGTCAGCCTTCGCCGCGGACACGACCGGCGCGGGCGGTTTCGGCACGCGATAGACCTGGAGTTCGTCCCGTCGGCAACCCGCGAACACGCACGCGACAACGAGTGCGGCGCGCGCGAAGATTCGCGCCGCGTGCCGCGCGGGGGTTTGTGCGTGTTGCAATTTCACAGCCGGCGCAGCCTAACGGTTCGTTTGACGGCGGAACAAGGAAATCCCGGACGATCACGTCGCGGGCGATGGCTCCGTTGGACAGGCCGGAGTTCGACGGGCTTGTTGGGCTGGCTATTCGCTCGCCGCTGGCAACGCTCCACGCGCTCGGCTAGCCTGCGCGCGTGAGCTGGTGCTACCGCGCGTGCCTCCGTCCGTGGCTGTTCTCCTTCGACTCGGAGGACATCCACAACCGCACGCTCGCCACGCTCGCGCGCGCGTCGCGCAGCGAGACCGCGTGTGACGCGCTCGCGTCGTTCTTCGGCGCGCCACCGCTGCCGGTGGAGCTTTGGGGCCTGAGATTTCCGAACCCCGTCGGCCTCGCCGCGGGCATGGACAAGCACGCCGCCGCCGCGCCCGTGTGGCCCGCGCTCGGATTCGGCTTCAGCGAACTTGGCGGCGTGACGTGGCACCCGCAACCCGGCAACGATCCGCCGCGGATGTTTCGCGCCGTCGCCGACGAGGCGCTCGTCAACCGGATGGGCTTCAACAACGGCGGCGCGGAGGCGATGGCCGCAAAGCTTGCCGCGTGGCGCGCGCTTGGCCGCTGGCCTGCGCACCCGGTCGGCATCAACCTCGGCAAATCGAAAGCCACCCCGATCGACAAGGCCGCCGAGGACTACGCGAACTCGTTT
The DNA here is from genome assembly GCA_016871675.1 of Verrucomicrobiota bacterium. NCBI lineage: Bacteria > Pseudomonadati > Verrucomicrobiota > Verrucomicrobiota bacterium. The sequence goes on along the minus strand of VHCN01000002.1, from coordinate 69,007 downwards.
CGCACGCTGCGCGGGCACGCGGATTTCTTCGTCGTGAACGTGAGTTCGCCGAACACGCCGAACTTGCGCCAGCTCCAGGACAAGGCGGCGCTTGATGAAGTCCTCGCGGCCGTGCAGGAAGAGAACGTGGCGCGTGGCGCGTGGCGCGTGAAGGGAAATGCTGACTCAAGCCGGCCCGTGGCGGATTCGGATCTTCACGCACCACGCACCCCGAGCCACGCAAAGCCCGTCCTCGTGAAAGTCGCGCCCGACCTTTCGTTTGAAGCGCTCGACGAAATCCTTGAACTCACCGGTCCGCGCCACATCGCGGGCATCGTGGCGACGAACACGACCATTACCCGGCCGGACTCGAGCGACGAATCATGCCGGCGCGCTTTTTCCGAGACGGGCGGACTCAGCGGACGGCCGCTGCGCGCGCGGTCCACGGAAGTCGTGCGGCACCTGTTCCGGCAGACTCGTGGCGCGCTCCCCATCATCGGCGTCGGCGGCATCCTCAACGCGGACGACGCGTGGGAAAAGATCTCCGCCGGCGCGTCGCTCGTGCAGGTCTATTCGGGGCTGGTTTTTGAAGGCCCCGGGCTCGCGCGCGACATCGTGGGCGGCTTGCGCGAGCGGTTGGCGCGCGAAGGAATGAGGCGGCTCTGCGAAGCCGTCGGTATGAAGTCGTGAGGTTGTGACGCGCGACGCACCACGTCACGGAAACCTCTCCACATCCTCGCACGGCTCCATCCTCGCGATGCGGCGCATGAGTTCCCCGGCGATCTCCTGGTAAATTTCCTTCAGTCGCGGCTTCGAGCACGACTCCGCCTCGGCGCGCTCCTTCTCGAACAGCAACGGGTGGCCATACTTGACGACGACGGGGCGCGGACGCGGGAGTTTCCCGTGCCGCGACCACGCCTCGAACGTGCCCCACACTCGCACCGGCACCACGGGCGCGGCGGACTTGATGATCGTGAGGCCGATGCCCGGCCGCGCTGCCCGGAGCGAGCCGTCGCACGAGCGCGTGCCCTCGGGAAACAGGATGATGCCACCGCCTGCAAGCAACCGGTCGAGAATGCCCTTGAGCCCGGCCGCGCCGCCGCCGTCGCGGTCCACGGGCACGACATTGAGCGAACGCATGTAGGCGCCGAGCACGGGAAACTTCACGAGGTTTTCACGCGCGAGGTAGTTGATGCCACGCGTCAAGCCCGAGCCGACAAGCGGCGGGTCGAGATAGCTTTGGTGGTTCGCCGCGAGGATGACCGGGCCCGTGGGCGGCACGCGATCCGGATGAAAGACGCGCCACCGGAAATACGTGGCGAACAGCAGCCGGCACAACCTCCACGTGAGGTAGTAACTCGGATTCATTCCCGGCCTCCTCGGGTCACGCCGCCTCGGGCTGAAGCGCGAGCTTGCGTCCCAGCTTGCGTTCGAGTTCCGCAAGCATCACCTCGCATGTCTGCGGGATGGTCTGCTCCGAGTTGTCGATATACATGGCGCCCAGCGGCACCATGAGCGGCGCGGCGGCGCGCTGGCTGTCGTGATGGTCGCGCGCGGCGAGATTCTCCGAAACGCCCTCGGCCGCGCGGCGGCGGTTGCGCACCGCGAGCGAGGCGTCGAAGTAAAACTTGAAGTCCGTCTCCGGGAATACGTTCGAGCCGATGTCGCGGCCTTCCATGACGAGGTTGCCGAACTTCACGCACTCGCGCTGCTTCTCCTTCATCCAGTCGCGCACCTTGGGCACGGCGGCGACGTGCGCCACGGCCGCGCTCGTCTCGGCGGTGCGGATTTCCTTCTCCGGCCAGTAGCCGTCCACGAGCAGGCGCACGTGGTCGTCCACGCACACGAGCGAGGTCTTCCAACGGCGGCACACGGCGGCGACGGCCCTGGCGTCGTTCACCTCCGCGCGCTGCGCGAGGCAATGCCACGCCAGCGTGCGATACATCGCGCCGGTGTCCACGTAGACGAAGCCGAGCAGCTTCGCGAGGTGCCGCGACGTGCTGCTCTTGCCGCTCGCGCTCGTGCCGTCAACGGCGATGACAATCGAAGCGTTCAAAGTTCAAGGCTTGCGGTTCAAAGTTTCTTCGGATCGTCCTCGATTCGCCGGACGGTGGGTCGCGGCGCGACCGGCGCCACCGGGTCGAGTCCCGGCCGCGCAGGACGAGGACGAAGTGCTCAATCCGCAAACAACTCCTCCATCGCCAGCCGGCGCCCGGTGCGGCCGTCGAGGATGGCCACGCCCAGCCCGCGCGGCGGCGGCGTGGCGAGCTTCTGGAAAAAATTGGGGAACGTCTTCTTCACGCACGCGGGATTCTTGATTTTGATGCCGGGCACTTTCAAGCCGAGAACCGCGAAGCACATCGCCATGCGATGATCGTTGTAGGTCTCGATCTCCGCGCCGTGGAGTTGCGACGGATACACCGTGAGCGTGTCATCTTCCTCGATGACCTTCGCGCCGCACTTGGTCAGCTCCGTGCGCAACGCGACGACGCGCTCACACTCCTGCACGCGCAATCGGACGAGGTCAGTGAAGCGAATGGGTCGTCGGAATCCGCCGACATCGCGAAGGGTTCCTTTCGTTCCGGCCGGTTCACGCCATTCACGCCCTGTGTCCTCATCCGCAGCGAGGATGATCGCTGTCATGATGCTGTCTCCCAGTTCAGTGGCGCGAGAGACTCCGGACGGAACCGGCAAGTAATCCGGGAATTTCCCGTCCACCTGCCATCCCGATGCGGGCCAGTTGCAAACACGGAGTTGCAAGATGGACGGCGAACAAACCCCTGGTGCGTCCAGTTGCCCTCTTGGAAGGAGTGGCCGGGAAAAGCCTGTCTGTCCGGTCGTCGTCGTCCCGTCCGGGCGCATGGTCGTTGTGACGGCAACGAACCCTTCTTCAAACGCAAAACGGACGGTCATCCCGCCGTCTGGTTCTCTCTTGTAGGTCGTTTTCGGGGCCCAGGCAGACCACCCGGCTGCTAGAAAATAACTCCCGCTGCTCGCGTCCGGTTCGATCTGAAATGCCCCGCCGCGGCGCGGGAAGACCTTCACGAGTTCGCGCGTCATTGTCACGTAGGGCATCTCGTCCTCGTTCGCGCCGGTCACTTCGACATTCCAGCCGCCCGCGTCCGCGCACAGCAGCAGCGCGCTGGCAAACTGCGAGCTTTCCTCGACGCTGACTTTGCAACGGCGCTTGCCGTCACCCTCACCCGGCCTTCGGCCCCCCTCTCGCTCAGGGAGCGGGCGGGGTGAGGGTGAGCCTCCCCAGATTCTCACGGGCAACTTCTCATGGTCCGCCTCCGATTCAACGTGGTAGCCGAGCTGGCGCAGCGCGGCGAAGAGCGCAGCTTGAGGGCGCTCGTGCATCCGCGGAACGCCGTGCAGCCGATACACGCCGCTGCCGAGGCACACGAACGCCGCAAGAAACCGCGCCGCCGTGCCCGCGTTGCCGACGAAGAGTTCGAGCGGGTTGCCCTCCGTTCCGCCGCGCGGGACTTCGCCGCCCCGGCCGTAAACGGTGATGGTGCGGTTGCTGACTTCGTCCGCGTCGGGCGCGACGTTGACCATGAAGCCGAGGTCTTGCAGGCACTCGACCATGATCTGCGTGTCCTCGCTCCACAACGCGCCGCGCAGCGTGGTCTCGCCGTCCGCGAGCGCGGCGAGCACGAGCGCGCGGTTGGTGATGCTCTTGGACCCGGGCACGGTGATCTCCGCGCGCACGGGCTGCGTGAGCGGGACAATCTCGATGAGGTCGGGCAGGGGCATTGCAACTCGGCGGGACGCAGCGCGCAGCCGCGGCCCTTGCGAAAGACGCTCGCGATTCCGTTTCGCTTTGGCAATGGGATTCAGGCTGCGCGGCCAGCGTGCGACGGCTCAACGGCACTGAATACCCCTCTTGCAACTCAGTCTCAACTACACTAGCGTCCTGCGCCGTGAATGAACCGACGAATCCCCTCGCACCGGTCAACGGGCATTGCCCGCAGCCGGAGGCGTGTCCGCTGGACACCGTGCGCGCGGGGACCTCGGTGCGCATCAAGCAGCTCTCGGCGTCGCCCGAGCTGAACCACCGGCTGCGTGAGATGGGCTTCTGCGAGGAGCAGCGCATCAAGCTGCTGATGAAGCACACAAACGTCATCTGCCAGGTCTGCAACGTGCGGCTCGGCATCAGCAAGCAGCTTGCGGGCTCGATCATGGTCGAGCCCATCCCGGCGCCGTCCGCGCCCCGCCAACGCGCCGCATGATGTCCGCCGAACCCCAGCCGCTTTCGTCGCTCGCGGTCGGCGCCACCGGCACCGTCGCCGAGATTCGTGTGCCGGCGGAGGACCGTGCGCGGCTGCTCGAAATGGGCCTGCTCGTCGGCACGGCGGTCGAGCTCGTGCGCTTCGCGCCGCTCGGCGACCCGGTGGAAATCAAGGTGCGCGGCTATCACCTGACGCTCCGGAAACACGAGGCGGAATTGATCTTCGTTCGAGGGAAGTGAGCGCGAACCTTTTTGACGCAGTGACGCAGGGGCGCAGGGAGTTTGCCGCCCTGAACACTCCCGACTTTGCGCCCTCGCGCCGTTGCGTCTGAACCATGCCGCCCTCCGCCTCGAACTGTTGCGTCGCGCTCACCGGCAACCCCAACTCCGGCAAGACGACGCTGTTCAACGCCCTGACCGGGCTGCGCGCGAAGGTCGGCAACTACGCCGGCGTCACCGTCGAGCGAAAGGAAGGCCCGCTCAAGGGCGCGCCCGCGGACCGCGCCGTCACCGTGCTCGACTTGCCGGGCACTTACAGCCTCAGCCCCAAGTCGCTCGACGAGCAGGTCTCGCGCGACGTGCTATTCCACCGGCTCCCCGACGTGCCCGCGCCCGCGGCGGTGGTCGTGGTGGTGGACGCCTCGAACCTCGAACGCAATCTGTATTACGCGACGCAAGTCATCGAACTCGGCTATCCCGCGATCATCGCATTGAACATGATGGACGTGGCCGCGGAGAACGGCCACCCCGTGGACGCCGCCGCGCTCGCGAAGGAACTCGGCGTGCCCGTGCTGCCGCTCGTTGCGAGCCGGGGCGACGGCGTGGCGGAGTTGCGCGCCATGCTCACCAAGCCCGGCCACCCGGGTCTCGCCCCGCGCACCCCGCGGACTTTCTGCGACCTGCCGGCGCGGTTCTCCGACGAGGTTGCCACGCTCGCCGCGATGATGGAGAAACTCGCGCCGGCGCGTTTCACCTCCGCGCGCGCCGAGGCGCTGCTGCTGCTCTCCGACGAAAAGGGACTCGCCTCGCACTCCGCGCCGTTTCCGGTGGAAATCCAGTCGGCCGTCCTCGCGGCGCGGCAGCGGCTCGACGCCGCCGGCGTGGACTGGCGCAGCGCCGCGATCGAGGCCCGCTACTCCCGCATCGGCGGAATCGCACGGCGCGTGGTCACCGAGGCCGATGCGTTGCGCGAGACGTTCAGCGACAAGCTCGACCGCGTGCTCACGCACCGGTTTTACGGGTTCGCCATCTTCGTCGCGCTCATGGCGCTGATGTTCCAGAGCATCTTTACGTTTGCCGAAATCCCGATGGGCTGGATGGAAGGCGCGGTCGGCTGGCTCGGCAAAACAGTCGGCGGCGCGATTCCGCCGGGCGAATTGAACGACCTGCTCGTCAACGGCGTCATCGCCGGCGTCGGCGCGGTGGTGGTGTTCCTGCCGCAGATTTGCCTGCTGTTTCTCTTCATCAGCCTGCTCGAGGACACGGGCTACATGGCGCGCGCGGCGTTCCTGATGGACCGCCTCATGAGCAAGGTCGGGCTGCATGGCAAGAGCTTCATCCCGATGCTCTCGTCGTTCGCGTGCGCGATTCCCGGCATCATGGCCACGCGCACCATCGAGTCGCCGAAGGACCGGCTCGTCACGATTCTGGTCGCACCGCTGATGAGCTGCTCGGCGCGGCTGCCGGTTTACACGGTGCTCATCGCGGCGTGCATCCCGGACGTGCGCGTGCTGGGCTTCTTCAAACTCGGCGGGCTGACGATGCTCGCGATGTATCTGCTCGGCATCGCGGGCGCGCTGGGCATGGCGTGGGTCTTCAAGAAAACGCTGCTCAAGGGCGCGGCGCCGATGCTCATCATGGAACTGCCGCCCTACAAACGGCCCGTGCTCGCGGTGACGCTGCGCCACATGTGGGACCGCTCGAAGCTCTTCCTGCGCCGCGCCGGCACGGTGATTTTGGGGATCAACATCCTGTTGTGGTTTCTGGCGACGTATCCAAAGTTGGAAGCGTCAGGCCAGACAAGCCGAACCGGTCCGCCGAATGCGGCGCCGTCGGCCGGCGACCAACTTCGCCTCTCCTTCGCCGGTCGTCTTGGTCATGTCATCGAGCCCGCGATCGCGCCGCTGGGCTTCGACTGGAAGATGGGCATCGGCATCGTCGCGTCGTTCGCGGCGCGCGAGGTGTTCGTGAGCACCATGTCCGTCGTTTACAACGTCGGCAGCGCCGACACCGAAGAGGCTGCGTCCGCGAACCTCGCCAAGACGATGCAGCAGGAAAAGCGCACCGACGGTTCGCCCGCCTACACGCCGCTCACCGCGGTGTCGCTGATGGTCTTCTACGTCTTCGCGCTCCAATGCGTGAGCACCGTGGCCGTGGTGCGGCGCGAGACGAATTCGTGGAAGTGGCCCATCATCCAGTGGCTTTACATGGGCGCGCTCGCGTGGGGGCTGGCGTTCATCACGTATCAGGGCGGCCGGTTGCTCGGTTTCAACTGAACGCCGCAGGCCCGGCTTGGCGCAAAGGCGCAAAGGAAGGATGGAGCCCTCTGCAAAACCCATCTTGCGCCGGTGTAGTGTCCGGCCTGCGTGACCGTCCGTTGGCGGCGGGCTCCGGGGTCAAGCGCCGCGGTCCGCGCGCCACAACAGCCACGCGCCGAGGCATTGAAAGAGGAAGTTCGGCACCCACATCAGCAGGTGCGGTTGCCACGCCGCGCGCATTTCGAGCGCCTGCCCGAGGATGAAGAAGCTGTAGTAAACCAGCACCAGCAGCAGCGCCATCGCCACGCCCGCGCTCGTCTCGCGCCGGTGCGCGTGGATGCCCAGCGGAATGCCGACCAGCGTGAAGCCGATGCACGCGAACGAAAACGACACCATGCGGTGGAGCTGCACGAGGATGGGCGACGTCTCCAGCCCGCGCGCCCGCGCCTCGCGCAGTTCGGCGCGAAGCTGCGTGAACGTCATCTCGCTGAGTTTCGGTTTCGCGTCCTGCTCGACCGCGGGCTTGAACTTCATCGGCACCGTCATCTCGCCGACGTGGACGGGCTGCCAGACCGCTTCCGGGCCGGACGGCTGTTCGCGCTGGACGCGCAGGAAGATGGACGTGTCCTCCGTGTTGAACTCCAGCTCGCGCTCGGCGGCGTTGACGGTGATGGTGGCGCGGCGCGCGCGCGTGCGCTGGACGACCTCGCCCTTCTCAAGCCGGAACAGCAGCACATCCTCAAGCACCTCGCCGCGGCGGCGGGCGACATACACCACCCAGCCGTCAAAGTCCGTGACGAACTTGTTCTCCGGGATGAGCGCCGTGGGCGGGATGTTCCGCAGGTCGTCGAGCAGCGCCTTGTAGGCGACGCGGCAGCGCGGGGCGACCTCGCAGTTGACGGCGGCGGACAACAGGCTGAGCGCGGCGGCGAGCGCGAGCACGGGCGCGACGAGCGCGAGCAGGCTGATGCCTCCCGCCCGGGCGGCGGTGAGTTCCTGGTCCGCGCTGAACCGGCCGAAGACGAGCAGCGTGGCCGTGAGCAGGCCCATCGGCAGCGCGAACACGAGCACGTAGGGGATGAGCAGCGCGATGGCGCGCGCCACGCCGCCGGGCGTCGCCTGCCGGCTCACGAGCATCGCCATCACCTCGCGCAGCACATTGCCCAGCAGCAGCACGAAGGTGAACACCAGCACCGTCATCACCAGCGTCTGCAGGACCTGGCGTGTGAGGTGGAGGTGAAGCGTCTTCATGGCATCCGGACGCGCCGGAACGTTTGGCTACAAGGTGTGGCCGGGAAAGTTGCACGTGGGCGCGTCGGCGATGTTTGTGCCCGGTGAGTAGCGGCCGCCCGCCGGACAGACCGGCAGCACGGCGCCTTTCAAAAACGCAAACAAAGTAGCGTTCGTGAGAGAATATGTGTCCGCAGTAGTCTTCCTATTTTCCCGCGCCCAGTTTCGAAGTGCGCCGCGCATCTGTTTCAAATGGGTAGTGCAGCCGGCGCGCCTCCTCTCCTGCGCGCGACGGACTAACCCGGGTGTGGCAGGCGCAAGCACAAACAGCAGCCCCGCGCCAACCATCGCCAGCTCGTCCTGCTTGAAGCCGGAGTCCGCTCGGTGCCGAGGGGATAAACGCATGCTTCACCGCCTTCTTCCACTCCGGCCGAAGTGGTAGCCCTTGCCGATGCGCACGGCGCGGGCCTTCATCTCGTGCGGCGTGGGCGCGCCGGGTTTTCCCTGCTCGAACAGCGCCGTGTATTTGTAGGCGAAGTTTTCCAGCTTCACGCGCTCGACCGCCCGCCCGATGAACCGCTCGATGGCGAACACGTGCGTGGCGTCCTCGGCGATCATGATGGTGAAGGCGTCGCCGGTGTTCTCCGCGCGGCCGGTGCGGCCGATGCGGTGGACGTAGTCCTCCGGGTGCTGCGGCACGTCGTAGTTGACGACGTGGCTGACGTTGGCGATGTCGAGCCCGCGCGCGGCGATGTCGGTGGCGACGAGCACCTCGTAGCGTCCCTCGCGGAAGCCCTTGAGGGCGTGCTCGCGCTCGGCCTGCGTGCGGTTTGAGTGGAGCACGGCGACGGAGTGGTTGGCGCGCTTGAGCGTGGCCGCGACGCGGTCGGCGCCGTGCTTGGTGCGGCAGAAGACGATCACCGAGTCGTAGTGAACGCGGTCGAGCAGGGCGAGGAGCAGGTCGTCCTTCTGCGCCGAGTTCACCGGGTAGAGGACGTGCTTGACGGTGTCGGCGGGCGAGCGGCGCGCGCCGATCTCGATGGTTTCCGGCGAGCGCATGGCCCACGAGATGAGCGTCTCGATGGCCGGCGGGATCGTGGCGCTGAAGAGCGACGTGTGCCGCTGGGCGGGGCATTTCTGCACGATGCGCTTCACGTCCGGCAGGAAGCCCATGTCGAACATGCGGTCCGCCTCGTCAATGACCAGGAACTGCACGCGGTCCAGCCGGCAACGGCCCTGTTCCATGTGGTCGAGCAACCGGCCGGGCGTGGCGGCGATCACGTCCACGCCCTTCGTGAGCGCCTCGATCTGCGCGCCGTAGCCGACGCCGCCGTAGAGGACGGCCACGCGCAGGTCGGTGAAGCGCGCGTAGTCGCGGAAGGCGGTCTCGACCTGCGAGGCGAGTTCGCGGGTGGGTTCGAGGACAAGCGCGCGGGGTGAACCGGGGGCGTGTTTGTCGAGCTTGGAGAGGATGGGCAGCGCGAAGGCGGCGGTCTTGCCCGTGCCGGTCTGCGCGCTGCCGATGATGTCGCGGCCCTCCATGATGAGCGGGATGCCACGAAGCTGGATGGGCGTGGGTTCGACGTAGCCCATCGCGCGGACGCCCTCGAGCATCGCGTTGGAAAGGCCGAGTTTGGTAAACGGCATGCGGCGCAGGCTAGCCCACGGTCAGGGGGGACGGAAAGGGAAAGTGTGTTGACCGGCCAGCGGGGCTTGATTACATTGGCAACAGTTTCAACAGGCTGTGAATTTGACGCGCCCCTTCGCGAACTTGAGCGGCCCCGTGTGCCTCACGTGGCTGGTGCTCGGGCTGGCGGCGGGTTGCACGAGGAAGGAACCCGCGCCACCGGTTCCGGCCGTCGCCGTGCCGCAGCCCGCACCCGCGCCTTCAACTCCGCCCCGGGTGGTCGCGCCCGCGACGGTCACTGCACCGCCGGCACCGGCGCGGCCGGTGGCGTCCGCCCCGCAACCGCGGGAGCAGCCGATGGATTTGAACAGTCTTGATTCGATCCTGCAGGATTATGCAAACGCCTCCGGCCGGGTGCCGAAGACGTTTCAGGAAATGGTCGATCTGAAGCTCATCCCGCGCGTGCCGCAGCCGCCGGCGGGCAAGCAGTGGGTGATTGACCCGGTGCAAATCCGGATCAAGGAGAAGTAGCCAAACCGCAGCTTCCACCATGCGAACACAAGCAAAAGCAACCCCGCGCGGATTCACGCTCATCGAATTGCTCGTGGTCATCGCTATCATCGCGATCCTCGCCGGCATGCTCCTGCCCGCGCTTGCGACGGCCAAGAAGAAGGCGCAGTCGGGCCAGTGCCTCAACAGCCTCAAGCAGATCGGGACGGCGGCGCACCTGTATTCCGGCGACAACGATGAGAAGGTGGTCATTGCGGGCTACCGGGTGATCTCGGACCGCCCGCCGCAGATCAGTTGGGATGACTTGCTCAGCTCGTATCTCGGCGCCACCTACCTGCCGGTCGAGTTGGCGAATCCATCCGTCATCGGCACACGGGGCATGCGCATCATCAAGTGTCCGTCCGACAAAGTGGAGAACCAGGCGAACGTGAACAACGTCAACTCCAACTACCTCGCGCTGCGCCGCAGTTACGTGATGCCGCGCCATAACATGGGGCAGATCACGATCGGCGGCCGCGCGCCGCAGGCGGTGGATTGGCCGCCCGCGCCGGGCAACCAGACCGGCATCGGGCTGAACTGGAATTTCGGCAACGCCAGCCTGGCCATGGGAGTCAACTGGATGAACCCCCTGCCGGGTTCACAGACCATCAACGGCCCGCAAGGCGAGGCCTACTTCCACTCGAGCATGATCAACGACCCGACCGGCACCATGTTGATGACTGAGAAAGTCCACGCCACTTCCATGCAGGGCAACATGACGCAGGCGTTCATCCCCAATTCCACCGACGCCAACCACATCCAGGCAGGCAACGGCATCAGGTCGGCCCAGTATCACAACGCCAAGTTCAACTACCTGATGGTGGACGGACACGCCGAGTTCCTCGAACCGCTGCGCACGCTCGGGCGCGGCACGGCCCGCGGAGTGCAGACCGGCATGTGGACCGTCGCAGTCGGGGACTAGCTTCTCGACGTTCAAAGCCCACCCAATCCCCCATGAAACCGACGCCCCTTGCCCTTGTCGCCATCGGACTCGCCGTCACTGCCGCCTTGGCCCTCGCGCAACAGCAACCACGACCCGGCGCCCAGCAGAAGGCCGGCAAGCGCGCGGGCGACCTCCGCACGCAAACCAACCTGCGCGTCGGCGACACCGCGCCCGACTTCAAGCTCAAGACCAAGGAGGGTGACCGCGAGGTGCAACTCGCGAGCTTCCGCGGCAAGAAGCCCGTGGTCCTTGTTTTCGGCAGCTACACATGACCGCCTTTTCGGGACCAGGTTGGTTCCCTCGAACGCATTTACGACCAGTTCAAGGACAAGGCGGAATTCTTCATGGTTTACATCAAAGAAGCCCACCCCACGGACGGCTGGCAGGTGCCGCAGAACGAGCGGCAGGGCGTTTTGGTGAAGGACCCGAAGACGATCGAGGAACGCAACAAAGTCGCGGCCCAAGCTTGCGCGATGCTCAAGATCAAACTGCCCTGCCTCGTGGACGGCATGGATGACGCCGCGAACAAAGCTTACGCCGCGTGGCCGGACCGCATATACGTGGTGGACAGGGAGGGCAAAATCGCCGTGATGGGTGGGCCCGGACCCGGCGGCTTCCCGCCAAGCGTGACTACGGCGCGGACTTGGCTGGAGCAGAATCTTGGCGGTGCCGCGAAACCGTAGCGCGCCTCCACCCGTCCGAGGAGGTTGGCATCGGTGTCAAACAGAGCGCGGAGGCCCGGGCTCATGCGTGGCTCCGGGCCGGAAGTCCGCGACTGCCCGTTGACCGCGCCCCCCAATCCCGCTACAAACCGGAACGACTCATGCACACTCGAACCCCGCTCCTGCTCATTGCCACTGCACTCTCGTCACTGCTCGCGCCCGCCTCCGCGCAGGCGCAGGCGACACCGCCCAAGGGCTTCACCGCGCTCTTCAACGGCAAGGACCTCGCGGGGTTTCGCGGCGGCACGACCTTCGACCACCGCAAGCTGCTCGCGATGACGCCCGAGGCGCGCGCCGGGCAAATCCTCAAATGGACCGCCGCCGACCAGAAGGGCTCGATGATGGAACTCAACGCCAAGACCGGCAAACCGCACTGGTATGTCGAAGCCGGCGAACTCGTGAACGACGGCTTTGGCGCCTACGCGAGCACCGAGAAGGACTACGGCGACTTCGAGCTCCTCGTCGAATACAAGACCGTGCCGCTCGCCGACTCGGGCATCTACCTGCGCGGCGTGCCGCAGGTGCAAATCTGGGACTCGACCGAAACGAGCGAGCAAGCCGTGAAGCTCGGCAAGCCCAAAGGCTCCGGCGGACTCTGGAACAACAGCGCCGGCGCGCCCGGCAAGGACCCGCTCGTCATCGCCGACAAGCCCTTCGGCGAGTGGAACAAGTTCCGGATCATCATGGTGGGCGACATCGTCACCGTGTGGCTCAACGACAAGCTCGTCGTGGACAAGGCGCGCATGGAGAACTACTACGACCGCAAGACCTCCGTGCCCGAGAAAGGCCCGATCCAGCTCCAGACCCACGGCGGTGAAATCCGCTGGCGAAACATCTTCATCCGCGAAATCCAACCCGGGAAGTAATCGAAGGCAACCCTCCAAACGACTCTCACTTGAACGCTCATCGCATTCTCACCGTCGCCTTCGCTTCCGCCGCCGTCGCCGGCGCCGCAGCGTGCGCGAGTCTTCAGCCCGACCCCGAGCGCGGCTTCGTCTCCATTTTCAATGGAAAGGACTTCGAGGGCTGGTCGGGCCCGGTGGACAACTACGAAGTCGTCCAGGGCGCGATCGTCTGCAAGAAGGGCAAGGGCGGCACGATCTACACGAAGGAGGAATACGCCGACTTCATCGTGCGGCTCGAGTTCAAGGTCCCGTCCGGCGGCAACAACGGCCTGGCGATTCGCTACCCGGGCTCGGGCGACACCGCCTACGTCGGCATGTGCGAGGTGCAGGTGCTCGACGACAACTACGACAAGGTCCGCGGCAAGCTCGACCCGCGGCAAGTCCACGGCTCCGCTTACGGAATGGCCGGCGCGAAGCGCGGCTTCCAGAAACCCAACGGCGAATGGAACGAGCAGGAAGTCACCGTGAAAGGCTCGACCATCAAGGTCGTGCTCAACGGCGAAGTCATCCTCGACACCGACCTCGCGAAGATCGATCCCGGGACGTTCATGGCCAAGTCAAAGCATCCCGGCCTCACGCGCACGAAGGGCCACTTCGGGTTCGCAGGACACAGCGACCCGGTGGCCTTCCGCAACGTGCGCATCAAGCGGCTGTAGGTCGCGCGAGGCGCGGCAGGCAATTCCCCGTTGGCTTCGCCGCGGGCAGCGGCTAGTTTTCGCCATGCCTTTCGACCGCCGCCGGTTCTTCACGCAGTCGGGCGCGATTGCCGCCACGTCGCTCGTGGCCCCGCAGGTCACCCGCCCCGCCGAGCCCTCCGGCGCCCGCCCGGGGCAGAAGCCGCGCCACATCATCCACCTCGTCGCCGACGGCATGAGCAGCGGCACGCTCACGTGCGCGGACCATCTCTCGCACTTGCTCCGCGGACGGGGGCTCACGTGGATGCAGCTCCTCAACCGCCCGGACACGCACACGGGCGTCATGGATGTCCGCTCGCTCAACTCGCTCGTGACCGACTCATCCGCATCCGCCTGCGCATGGGGCAGCGGCTCGCGCATCGTCAACGGCACGGTCAACATCCTGCCGGACGGCACGACACTGCGGACGCTTTACGAGCTGTTCGGCGAAGCCGGATGGAAACGCGCTCTCGTCACCACGACGGAGATCACCCACGCCACGCCCGCGGGATTCGCCGCGAGCGGACTCAAGCGCGAGGCGGCACCCGCCATCGCGAAGCAATACCTCGAACGCAAGATCGAAGTCCTTCTCGGCGGCGGCCAGCACTACTTCGATCCCGCGCTGATGAAGGATCCGGTCAAGCGCAGGCTCGTCCTCGACCTCTACCCCGATTACAAGGCCGCCGGCTACGCGGTGATGAAGACCGCCGCGGAACTTCGCGCCGCGCCCCTCGACAAGCCCTGGCTCGGCACGTTCGCCATCAGCCACCTGCCGTTCACGCTCGATGCCCGCGCGGACGACGCGGCGAAGGCGGCCGCGCCGACGCTCGCCGAACTCACGACGCTCGCGCTCAAGAAACTCCAGCGCGAGCCGCACTTCATCATGCAGGTCGAGGGCGGACGCGTGGACCACGGCGGGCACGCGTGCGACGCCGCGGCCGCCTTGCACGACCAGATCGCGTTCGACGAGGCGATGGACGTCTGCCTCGAATTCCAGAAGCGGCATCCCGACACGCTGCTTGTTTTCACCACCGACCATGGCACCGGCAACCCCGGCCTCAACGGCGCCGGCCGCGAATACAACTTGAGCGACCCGCTCTTCAAAAACCTCCTGAACGTCCGCCGCAGCTTCAGCTACATCGCCACCACGCTCGGCTCGGAGGAATACCCGGTCGATTTCAAGGTGCCGCGCGAACCCGCCGACGTCGCCCGGGTGATCCTCGACGCGACCGGCTACGAAATCCGCGCCGACCAGCTTGCGACGCTCCTGCCGTTCATGGAGAAGAAAGGCCGCGCGCTTTACGGGCTGCAATCCAACTGGAGCTCGCAACTCGGCCAGCTCATGGGCAACCACATCGGCATCGGCTGGTCCGCCAACACCCACACGGCCGACTACGTGCCCATCCTCGCCCTCGGCCCCGGCGCCGAGCGCTTCCGCGGCTTCATCCAAAACACGGACGTCTTCCGCCACTACACGCAGCTCGCGGGGATTGACTTCAAGAACCCGACGGCGCCGCCCCAGACCGCATCAGCCCGCGGCCCGCGGCGGGAGGACGCGGACCTCCACTGGCACCACGACGCGCTCGCTTAGCCCGGCACGAAACCCGGCCGCCGCGCGGCGCGGGGCCATCGGCGTCACCATGTTTGCCTTCATCACGGATGGGTTCAGCTTCGAGGCGCTCGCGAGCAACCCGGTCTTCTGGGTGTTCACCGTGTTCACCGTGTGGATGCTCGTGGATGCCATCCGGCGCGGCGAGTGGATCTGGGCGGTGTTCATCTTCATCTTCCCGATGCTCAACGCGATCCTCTACTTCTTCCTCGTCTTTCGGAACGCGGCGTCCGCCACGCGCGGATTCGAGCTGCCCGGCGCGTGGAATCGCAAGCGCATCAAGGAACTCGAGTCGCAAATCCACCATCTCGACAAAGCCCATCACCACCTCCAGCTGGGCGACATCTTCTTCCAGCAAGGCAAGCTCGCGAGGGCCGAGGCCTGCTACCGCGCCGCCCTCGAGCGCGACGCCGAGGATCCCGACCTCCGCGCGCACCTCGGCCAGTGCCTGCTCCGCCTCAAGCGCCCCGCGGAAGCCCGGCCGTTTCTGGAGCAAGTCGCCGCCGCCGACCCTCGCCATGATTACGGCCACACTCAGATGGCGCTTGCCGAGACCCTCGCCGCGCTCGGCGAAAGGGACGCCGCCATCACCGCATGGCGCCGGGTGCTCGAACAGAATTCCTACGCCCGCGCCCGGGTGCAACTCGCCGAGTTGCTCCGCGCCGGCGGCGCGACCGACGAGGCGCGCGCCCTGCTCCAGGAAGTCGTGGACGATCACGCGCACGCGCCCGGATTCCAGCGCGCCCAGGAACGCGTGTGGGTCAAGCGCGCCAAGCGCCTTCTGTAACACTCGCGCGCAAGCCTCAGTTCGTTCATTGACGCGGCCTGCCTTCCTGTTAGCGTCTGCCCCTTGCGTGCCAGTCCGCTGGCCAAACCAATACAACCACCATCGAATGAAACCCTTCCTCATCGCCGGCGTCGCGTCGTGCGCCCTCGCCGCCCTTGCCCTCGCCGCGGACAAACCCGAGACCGTCCCGCTCAAGGACATCAAGGACAAGATCGGCTACTCCATCGGCCTGGACATCGGCAAGAACATGAAGCGCAGCGGCGTGGAAGTCACCGTCGAGTCGCTCGCCCTCGGCCTGCGCGACGCGCTCTCCGGCGCGAAACCGCGCCTCACCGACGAGGAAATGCAGGCCGCGATGGAGACCTTGCAGCAGACCCTCGCCGCCAAGCGGCAGGCGCTCGCCACCGCGGAAGCCGACGATGCCAAGAAAGCCGGCGACAAGAACAAGAAGGACGGCGATGCCTGGCTTGCCGCGAACAAGAAGAAGGAAGGCGTGAAGACCACCGCCAGCGGCCTGCAATACAAGGTCATCAAGGACGGCACCGGCAAGACGCCCAAGGCCAGCGACACCGTCACCACGCACTACCGTGGCACGCTCATCGACGGCACCGAGTTCGACAGCTCCTACAAGCGCAACGAGCCGACGAGCTTTCCCGTCAACCGCGTCATCGCCGGCTGGACCGAGGCCTTGCAACTCATGAAGGAAGGCGCGAAGTGGCAGCTCTACATCCCCTCCGAACTCGCCTATGGCGCGCGCGGCACGCCCGGCGGCCCCATCGGCCCCAACTCGACCCTGATCTTCGACATCGAGCTGATCAAGGTGCAGGCGGGACAGTAGGTCGCACCGAGCCGGAAGCAGCAGGCGCGCGTTCCCAGCGCCATTCGAGCACGCGCTTCGTTCGAGGCGTGACCTTGAAGCTCTCGCCGATGCGCAGCCCCTCGACCCAGAAGGACCTCTCCCCAAGCAGGTCCGCAGCGACGATCAGCCCGCGCCGTTCCTCCGCGGGGATCTTCGCGTTGGTGAACAGATCCTGAAGCTTCACGTCGCGATCCATGCCAATGGGCTGAAACCGGTCCCCCGGCTGCCAGTGGCGCAGGCGGATGAAGCGGCCGACCTTGTCCGCATCAAACCGCTCGAAGCCCGGCGCAGGACGGAAACGCCGCGCGTCCGACGCATTCCGCGGCCGGCGCAGCCACGTGATCCGCACACCGCCGAATTGCCGCTCGCCGCGCCGCGGCTTCAAGTCGAGCGGCGCGCCGCTGAACTTGAACGTGAGCCCGCCCGGTTCACCGTGCCGGCTGGCGACGGTGCCGTTTTCGTCGCGCCACACGCGGACTCCGCGTTCTGCGGTGAACGCTTTGCCCGGATTCAACCGCAGCTTCTCGACGATGTGGAACTCGGTGGATGCGGACGCATCCGCGAGTTGCGTCCGCAACACCTGACGCTGCACGGCGACGTGAAGCCGGTCGAACCGCGGCCGACGGCGCGCGAGGAGCCAGCGTTGCGCGGCCGACATCACGAACTCCGCTTCCGCTTCCGTGATGTCCATCGCGCGCAGGGCCACGTTCACCACGGACGGCTGATACTTGCGCGCGAGGAGCGGCAGCAACTCGTGCCGGATCCGGTTGCGGAGAATGTCGGGGGAGCGGTTGCTCGCGTCCTCGCGGAAGCGGATGTGGTTGCGCCGCGCATGCGTCAGCAGATCGGCCTTTCGCACGTCCAGGAGCGGGCGGACGAGCCGGTTTCGTTCCCGCATTGGTGACGGTGAACTCCACTTCATTCCCCCCAACCCCTGCCCGCCCGCGCCCCGAAGCAGCCGGATGAGGAACAGCTCCGCCTGGTCGTCGGCGTGATGAGCGAGGGCGATGGCTGCGCAGCCGGACGACCTCGCTTCCCTCGCAAGGAAGACGTGGCGCACCTCGCGTGCCGCCATCTCCAGCGACAACTTGGACATGCGCTGGCGTGCCCGCACGTTTCTGCGGTCCGAGACAAATGGGAGCCCGCGCTCCGCCGCGGCGGCTTTCACAAACTTCTCATCGCCGTCGCTCGCGCGGCCGCGGAGCAGGTGGTTGAAATGGGCAACGGTCAGTTTCCACCCGTGCTTCGGTGCGAGGCGGTGCAGCACATCGAGCAGCACCATCGAGTCCACTCCACCGGACACGGCGACCAATACGGACTGTCCGTCGCGCAGCAGCTTGCGCGAGCCGAGGGTGCGCTCGACGTGAGTGACGAGGTTCATGCCAACGGCGGGACAATTTACGGCGCTTCACGACCGGTCGCGGCGCGACCGGTTCCACCTCTGCTCTCAGCGCGGCCGCGGGGCGCTCACGGCTTCTTCGGGAACGGCCTGCCGCCGGCCTCGGTCCACGCCTTCTCCACTTGCGCGGGAAACATCCCGCCGATGTAGCGGGCGATGCGGGCGTTCTTGCGGATGGCTTCCTTCACCGTGTCCACGGCGGCTTGCGCCTCCTCGGGCGACTTCTTTGCGTCCGCGAGTTTCTTCACCTCGGTGCGGAGCGCCATGAGAAAACTGATCTGGTCCTCAAGCACGTCCGCGCCGCCGACGGGGCCGTGGCCGGGGCAGATCTTTGTCGCGCCGAGTTTCTGCGCGGCCTGAAGGGTTTTGATCCACTCGCCGATGTTGCCGTCGCCGACGTAGTTCCACGGGCCGTTCACGCAGGCGTCGCCGGTGAAGAGTATCTTTTCCTTCGGCAGCCACGCGAATCCGTCGCCGTGCGTGTGCGCGACGCCGAAGTGCAGCAATTCGACGCGCCGCGTGCCGTCATCAAAGATGAGGTCCTTGCTGAACAGCACCGTGGGCGGTTTCAGCTTGCTGTCGGCGACGTCCTTGCGGCCTTTCGCGGCGTCCTCCCAGCGGCCGGGGCCTTTGCCGCCGAAATAATTCGTCTCGTAGCGCTTCATCTCGGTGATCACGCCCGTGTGCGCCACGGGAATCGCGCCATGCTCGTGCCACACTTGGTTCCCGTAGGCGTGGTCGCCGTGATGATGCGTGTCGAACGCGAAGCGGATCGGTTTGCCGCCGGCGGTTTCCTTGATTTTCGGGATGACTTCGAGCGCGCCGCTCGGGAAATTGCCGTCCACCACGAGCACATAGTCGGCAAACACGATCCAGCCGTTGTTGCAGTGGCCTTTGCGGCCGATGTCGCCCTCATGAAAGTAAACATCGGGCGCGACTTTCTGCACGACATTGACCTGCGCGGCTGCGGTAAGTGTGGACGCGGCGACGGTGGCGAGGAACACGGGAAGTTTCATGGCGGCATTGTCGGCAAACAACCCGCGCAGTCAAACGGGAAAGCCCGTGGCTCGACACTCCGTTGTCGAGTCGGGCGCGTTCGCCCGCGTCAGTTACCGACATTGGATCGTCGCGCCACTCTCGCCGTGAGCAACAAGTCCGCCCCGAGGCGCCGCGACTCGACCTCGAACAGTTGCAGAACTTCGGAGAGCTTCGCCGCGCCAACGCCCGCAACCGCCCGCCGGGCGTCGCGCCCGCCGAGGACCTTTGGCGCGTAGTAGAATGCGACGCGATGCGCATGGCCGCCCATCAGAAACGAGGCGTTCACCTCGCCGCCGCCCTCGACAAGCACGCTCGTGACGCCCTCGTCACCGAGTTTCCGCAGAACCCAACGAAGGTCGATACGTCCACTCCGGACGGGTGCGAGCCAGACGCGGGCGCGTTTCGCCAGCGCGGCCACCCGGCGGGCGGGCGCTTTGCGGCCGGCGACGATGATCGTTCCTGGCGCATACTCATCATTGAGGACTTTCACCGAAAGCGGCGTGCGGGCCCGTGTGTCGAGAATCACCCGGCGGCGCGGGATTGCCCTCAACTTTGAACTTCGAACTTTGAACCTTGAACGCCCGGCAGGCCGGAACGTCAGCGACGGGTCGTCCGCCCGCACGGTGTTGATGCCGACGAGAACGGCGTCGTTCGCGCGGCGCAGTTGCATCGCGTGGGCGCGCGCGATTGATCCGGTGATCCACTTGGATTCGCCGGCCGCGGTGGCGATTTTCCCATCGAGTGTCATTGCGGACTTCACCGTGACGAACGGCGTGCGATGCACGATCCAGTGGTTGAAGGATTCGTTGAGGCCCGCGGCTTCGCGCCCCAATACGCCCGAGGCGACCGCGATTCCCGCGCGGCGGAGCAGGCGCAAGCCGCGGCCGCGGTGCGCGGGATTCGGGTCGGTCGCAGCCGCGACGACGCGGCCAATCCGGGCGGCGATGATGGCCTCGGTGCACGGCGGCGTGCGGCCCTGCGTGCAGCAGGGTTCGAGCGTGACGTAAAGCGTCGCACCCCGCGCGGAATGGCCGCGACGCGAGGCATCGGCAAGCGCCTCGACCTCGGCGTGCGGTTCGCCGGCGCGCCGATGCCAGCCGCGGCCGAGAATGCGGCCGGACTTCACGAGCACGGCGCCCACGAGCGGGTTCGGCGAGGTGTCGCCGAGTGCGCGTCGCGCCAGGCGCAATGCCAGGCGCATGAACCGATCGTCTCGGGATTTTGGGTCGCTGGCCGCCGGCATGAACGTTCCGGGAGGTTGAGTGAATTCGACCTGCGAGTGAACGAGAAAAGGTTTCCGGGCATCGGTGTGATGCGCGGCATTTCCGAACAAACAGTTGCCCGGACGCGTCGCGTCGAGCATGCTGCATGCGATGGATGCGGGCGAAAAACGGGAGAGTGTCTGGCGCGAATGGCTGCGGCGCGACCGCGTGACATTCGCGCTCGCGCTGTCGCTCTCCCTGCATTGTTCGCTCTATGGAGGGTTCGTGCTCGCGCGGAAGTTCGGCATCGTGGACCTGCCGCTGCCGAGATGGGTGAGGCAAATCACGGAGTTGAAGTTCCTCATGCCGAGGCCGCCCACTCCGCAGGAGCGCGCGAAACTCCCCGTGCCCGCGAAGCCCGAACCGGAGCGCGAGGTGGTGCTTACGTTTGTGGACGTTGATCCGCGCCAGGCCGTCGAAGATCCCCCGCCCAACGCGAAGTTCATGTCCACGCACAGCACTCGCGCCGCGAATCCCGAGCCGAAGCGCGACACGAACGATCCCAACATTGAAGGCAAACAAAAGCTCCTGCCGAAAATTCTGGAGGCCGACCAGCCGCGCCCCGCGGCCACGCCGAAGCCGGAGGAACCCGCGCCGCCGCCCAAGCCGCAACCGCCCGAGCCCAAGGCCGCCCCGACACCGCCGCTGCCCGTCGCGCCGCCCAAGCCGCCGGAGCCAGTCGCTCCCGCACCACCCGCATCGAAGCCGCAGGTCGCCGAACTCAGACCCAGCCCGCAGCCGGTCCCTGCACCGGGCGATTTGCGTCCGATGAAGCCGCCGCCGGAACCGAAGTTCACCGAGGCGAAGTCCGGAGGGCCGCAGGATTTGCAGCCCGCGCCCGCCGCGCCGCGCGACAAGCCGCGACTGCTTTCACAGGTGCGGCCCGCAGAGCAGGGCCTCACGATTGCGGGCCAGCGGATGATTCAGGACGGCGGCGTGCGCCGCATCGGCGACGTCGGCCTCGATGTGCGCGGCTCGCTCTTCGGTGCGTATGACGCCGCATTGATCGCGTCCATCCAGCAAAGCTGGTTTCAGGCGATCGGTGACAAGGCGACGCCGCGCGGCAAGGTGATCATCCGGTTCAAGCTGCATCCCGACGGCCGGGTGAGCGACTTGAAGGTGGAGGACAGCACCGTGGGAGAATTCTTCGATTACTTCTGCCAGCGCGGGATTCTCGCGCCCGCGCCGTTTCCCAAGTGGCCGGCCGACATGCGCCGGCAGATCGAAGGGGACTACCGCGACGTGCGGTTCACGTTTTTCTACAACTAGTCGAACCGCGGGCTGGACACACCGGGCGGCCGCTCACCGCACTGTGATGAAGTCGTTGTGATTGAGCAGCGCGTGGACGAGGTCGGCGCGGGCTTTGGACTCCACTTGCGGATGCTTGCGCGACTCGAGCGCGGCGCGGAACTTTGCGAGACTCTCCAAACAGGCTTGTCGCTCATCGTCGGTGGGCTTGAGCGCGAGCACGGTTTCGAAGGCGACGCGGATGAACTCGTCCTCCGACGCGTCCGCACAGTCCTTCGCGAGCCGTTCGGCGAGCTTCGCGGCGGCGGTCGCCGAGAGCTTGCTGTTCGCGAGCGCGAGCGCCTGCTGCGGCAGGATGCTCTCGGCGCGGCGGTAGCATTCCTTCGTGTTCGCGTTGTCGAACATCTCGAGGAACTTGTTCAAGTCCTCCGGCGACTGCGTGAAGTAGAGGCTGCGCCGGAACGCAGTGTCCTCGACCTTCGGATTGAGGGTGGGCCCGCCCAACTTCGGGTCGAGCAAGCCCGCGAGGTGCAGCAGGCTGTCGCGCAGCGCGTGTGCGTCCATCCGTTGCGCGTTCATGCGCCACAAGAATCGATTCTCCGGGTCGGTCAGAAGGTTCCTTTGAACCGCAGGAAACGCAGTCAACGACGGCTTCGCTCTGTGCTTGTTTCCTTCGTTGCCTTCGTGTGTCGAAGCCATCCGATACGCCTCCGACAAGACCATCTTGCGGTGAAGGTGCTTGAGGCTCCAGCCGTGCTCCATGAAATCCACCGCGAGCCAGTCGAGCAAATCCTGGTGCGGCGGTGCAGGCGAACGGCGGCCGAAGTCGGTGAGATTCGCCACAAGCGGCTGGCCGAAGTGCCGCGTCCAGACGTGATTCACAAGCACGCGCGCGGTGAGGGGATTGCGCCGGTCGGTGATCCACTGCGCAAACGCGGTGCGTCGCCCGGTGCTTGTGGCGGGATACGGCAGCGCGCGGTGCGCCTCGGTTTCGTCGGGCCCTTCCTGCGCCTTGAGGGTTGCGCGGATGGAGGTGTAATTCGTGCCGGGCGCGGCGGCGAGTTTCTGCGCCTTTTCGAGCGCGTCCTTCGCGGCCTTCAGTTTTTGGGCGGGGTCGTCCTTCTTTTTCGCGGCGGCAGCAGTGGACGAGTCCGCTTCGGCTTTCGCGAGGTCGGCTTCGGCCAGGGCGAGTTTGAACCTGGCTTCGGTGCGCGCGGCTTTCTCGGAAAGTGCGACCGATGGGATGGAGGCGGCGCGAGGGTGGTCGGCTTCCCAGATGGCGCGGACCATCGCCGGGCGCAACTCTGCGGCGGCGAGCGCGAGTCCGGCGGCGCGCACGGCGGCTTCGCGGGCGGCCGGGGCGTTCGTTGCCTTGGCTTGCTCGACCGCGGCGCGGGCGTCGGCGATTTGTTTGTCGGCGGCGCGGAGGTGGTTCTCCAGGACGAACGGCCGGAGCGCGGGCTGGTGCGCGGTGGGCGGCAGCGCGACGGGCTTCGGCTCGAACTTCATGAACGCGAGCACGGCGGGCACCGCGGGCCGGATGACGGTGTTGGTGTCCGGGCGCTTTTCGTCGCCCTTGAGATGAATGAACGTCGGCCGGTCGATGTGCAGGTCGAACGCGCGCGGCAGGCCGCCCTTTTCGAGGTCGGTCTCGCCGGGCAGTTCGTCGAGGCGCGCGTGATACGGCTCGAAGATCGCGCGCATCGCGTAGTAATCGGTGTGCGTGAGCGGGTCGTATTTGTGGTCGTGGCATTTGACGCAGTTCATCGTGAGGCCGAGGAACGCCTTGCTCGTGTGCTCGACGACTTCATCGAGCCATGTCGTGCGGTTGAAGAGATAGTAGTTGCGCGCAAGGAAGCCCGTGGCGCGCAGCGTGCCGAGGTCGTCGGGCGCGAGTTCGTCGCCGGCAAGTTGGTCGAGGATGATCTGGTCGTAGCCCTTGCCGGCGTTGAGCGACTCGACGATCCAGTCGCGCCAGTGCCAGATGTGTTTCTGGCTGTAGCGAAGCTGCGCGCCGAGTCCCCACCAGTCGCTGTAGCGCCAGATGTCCATGAAGTGCCGCGCCCAGCGTTCGCCGTAGTGCGCGCTCGCGAGCAACCGTTCGACGACACGCTCGCGGGCCTGCGGCGAAGCATCCGCCTCAAACGCGCGCAATTCCGCAAGTGTCGGCGGCAGGCCGGTGAGGCCGAGTGTGACACGGCGCAGCCAGATGGATTTCTCCGCGGGTGGCGCGGCGGAGAGGCCGTGCTTGCGGCGGGTGGATTCGAGGAACGAGTCAACAGGGTTGCCGATTGCCGGTTGCCGATTGCCAATCTGGAGAAGCGCGACTTTCACCGGCGGCTTGAACGCCCAGTGGTCGCGCGGGTCGCGCTCCGGTTGTTCGTTCGCGGGAGCGGACGCGCCCCGTTTGATCCACGCGGTGATGGCGGCGATTTCCTCGGGCTTGAGCGCCTCGCCCTCGGGCGGCATGCGCTCGTCCTCGTGCTTCGCGGTGATCCGCCCGACGAGGCGGCTCTTCTCCGGGCTGCCCGCGGCGATGACCGGGCCGTTCTTGCCGCCCTTGCGGATGGACGCGGCGGTGTCGAGGCGCAACCCGGCCTGCTGCTTGAGGGCGCCGTGGCAGGCGTAGCAGCGCGCGGCGAGGACGGGCTTGACCTGTGCCCCGTAGTCGGCGCGGTCCGGCGACGCGGCTTCCGTGGAAAGCGCGGCGCAGGCGAGGAGGGCAGGGATCCGGTTCATTCGGAGTGCGGGTTGGACGGCATTCCCGCGAAGTTCATCAACGCGTCGGGTTCCGGGCGGCAAGCGGCAAGGCAAAAATGGAAACGCCCGTCGCGGGCGCGGCGGGCGTTACGAAGAAATCCGGGATGCGGCTAGGTGCCGTCTCCGATGGCCTCGACCGGGCAGCCTTCCTTGGCTTCCTTGCACTGGCGCTCCTCGTCCTCGCCCTCGGGTTGCTTGTAAACGTAGGAGTATCCGCCGTCGTCGCTGCGGGTGAAGTTGTTCGGCGCGGTCTCGCGGCACAGGTCGCAGTCGATGCACTGGTTGTCCACGAAAAAGCGGCCTTCCTTGTTCTCGGGATATCTGTTGGCGATGTCGGCCATAGAGCGTGGTTGTTCGAATTGCGGCGGCTGTTATGGAGTCGCGTCAGCGGGTTGGCAAGTCTCATTTGACGCCGGATGTTTCGCGCTCGAATCGGGCGCGCGCACCGCCGCCGCGATCCATGACGCGGATTGAACGAGGACACTTCGGCCAGGCGCTCCCACATCACGCGCTCCTCGTCCGTGACGGAGTTGGGCACCGGGATGTTGACGATCACGAAGTGGTCGCCTCTTTCGCCCGACTCGGTGGCAAGCCCGAGCTTGCGCAGGCGAAGGCGCTGGACGGCATGCGTGCCGGGTGCGATGCGCAGGTTCGCGCGCCGCTCGAGGGTCTTGATGGGGATGACCGCGCCGAGCACGGCCTTCCACGGGGTGATCTCCACCTGCGCCGAAAGGTCGGCGCCCTCGCCGGCGAAGGCCGCGTGTTTGAGAGGGTGGATGTGGATGAGCAAGTCGCCGGGGCCGGATATCCGCACGGTCTGTCCCTGTCGGCCGCCGGGCGGAATGTCCGCATCGTGTTCCAGCGCGCGTTTCATCACACCGGTCCCGCCGCAGGTTGTGCAGCCGGAGACGCGTCCGCCTGCGTCACGGCACCGAGGGCACGCCGTCTCATGCCGCAGCCGGATGTTGCGATGGCCGCCGTGGAGTGAATCCTCGGCCGTGCGCGTCACTTCGCGATCCCGGCCTGGCTGAGCAGAAACGCGTAATCGAGGGCGATCTCCTTGAGGTGGTCGTAACGGCCGGAGGAACCGCCGTGGCCGGCGTCCATGTTGATCTTGAGCAGCAGCGGGTTGGCGTCGGTCTTGAGGGTGCGGAGTTTGGCGACGTATTTGGCCGGCTCCCAATACATCACCTGGCTGTCGTTGAGCGACGTCTTCACGAGCATCGCAGGATACGCGGTGGCGCGCAGGTTCGAGTAGGGGCAGTAGGTGCGCAGGTAGTCGAACTCGGACTTCTTCTTCGGGTTGCCCCACTCCTCGAATTCCGTGATCGTGAGCGGCAGCGACTCGTCGAGCATGGTGTTGATGAGGTCCACGAACGGCACGTGCAGCACCGCGGCCTTGCAGAGGTCGGGCCGCGCGTTGAGCACGGCGCCCATGAGCAAGCCTCCCGCGCTGCCGCCCGTGATCATCAACCGGTCTCGCCGGGTGAACTTCTCCGCGACGAGAAAATCCGCGCACGCGATGTAGTCGGTGAACGTGTTCTTCTTGTTCATCATCCGGCCGTCGTCGTGCCACGGCTTGCCGAGTTCGCCGCCGCCGCGGATGTGCGCGATGGCGAAGATGAAGCCGCGATCCAGCAGGCTCAGCCGGGAGGAGGAGAAGCCCACGTCGTTCGGGCTGCCGTAGGCGCCGTAGCCGTCGAGCAGCAGGGGCGCGGAACCGTCGCGGCGCGTGCCCTTGTGATAGACCACGGAGATGGGAACCTTCGTGCCATCGGGGGCGGCGGCGTGCAGTCGCTCGGTGCGGTAGTCGTCGGGGTTGAACGTGCCCGGCACTTCCTGGCGCTTGAGCAGGCTCGACGTGCGCCGGACGAGGTCGAGGTCGAACGTGCTGCGCGGGGTGCCGAGCGACTCGTAGGTGTAGCGCAGCGTCGCCGTGTCGAATTCCTCGTTCTCGGCGGGATACACGTCATACACCGGCTCGGGAAGTTCCACGCGCCAGTTGATCCCGGTCTTCAGCTCCGTCACGCGCAAGTGCGGCAGGCCGTCCTCGCGCTCGAGCAACACGGAGTGGTCCTTGAACAGGTCCACGCCCGCGATCATCACCTTCGGCCGGTGCGTGACCACGACTTGCCAGTTTTTCTGGGACGGGTCCTTTACGGGCGCCGTCGCCAGGTGGAAGTTCCGCCCGCCCTTGTTGGACCGGATGTAGAAAAGTTCGCCGTGATGGTCCACGTCGTATTCGTGGTCGGCCTCGCGCTTGGAAATGACCTTCCACTCGCCGCCGGGATCGTCCGCTCGCAAATAACGCACCTCGTCCGAAGTCTTGCTGCCCGAGCTGCAAAGAAGAAACGCCTTGCTGCGCGTGCGGCCCACGTCGATGTCGAACAACTCGTCCTTTTCCTCGAACACAAGCGGGTCCTTCCGGGCGCCGAGCTCGTGCCGGTGCAGGCGATACTGGCGCTTCGCATCGTCCTCGACGGTGTAGAACAGCGTCTTGTTGTCCGCCGCCCAGGTGACCGTGCCGACCTTCTCCGCGCGGTCCGCGAGCAGCCTGCCGGTGCGCAGGTCCTTCACGAAAAGCGTGTATTGGCGGAAGCCGGTGAAGTCGAGCGAGTAGGCGAGCAGATGGCCGTCGTCGCTCACGTCGCTCGCGCCGAGCGCGACGTAAGGCTTGCCCTTGCCGAGCTGGTTCAAGTCGAGCAGCACGACTTCCTTCGCGCCCGGCGCCGGACTCTTCCGGCAGAGGATGGGATACTGTTTGCCCTTCTCCGTGCGCGAGTAGTAGAGCCACCCGCCCATCCGGTGCGGCACCGACGAATCGGTTTCCTTGATGCGCGAGAGCATCTCCTTGTAGAGCGACGCCTGAAACTTCGCCGTCGGCTTGAGCACCGCGTCGGTGTAGGCGTTTTCCGAGCGGAGATGCGCGAGCACCGCGGCGTTGGTCTTCTCGCGCAGCCAGAAGTAATCATCCACCCGCCGTTCGCCGTGGAGTTTGACCTCGTGCGGCGCCTTCTTGGCGACAGGCGGCACGGGCGTTGGGGATTTCGAGGCGGCGCGGGCGTGGGATTTCACAAGATGT
This sequence comes from Verrucomicrobiota bacterium, assembly GCA_016871675.1. Classification (NCBI taxonomy): domain Bacteria; kingdom Pseudomonadati; phylum Verrucomicrobiota; species Verrucomicrobiota bacterium. The sequence goes on along the minus strand of VHCN01000002.1, from coordinate 41,623 downwards.
AGGCAGGCGAACGCGAGCAACACCGCGAGCGCCGAAGCCCGGCGCGAACGCCACCCACGCCCCGTCACGCTCGCAGGAGTAATCACGCGGCAACGAGTATCCCGTCGCGAAGGTCGAGTCACGACAAAAGGCTGTCGTCCCACCGTGCGCCCGCGCCGCTTGACGCTCCGCGCCCCGTGGGCGTAGTTTGCAGCCAACGAATCCTGCCTGATCATGGATGCCCATCAACGAGCCTTGCGCGAATTCTCCGGCCGCATCGTCCGCCTGCTCGCGTTCCGCACCGCGCTCCGCTGGGCCACGGTCTGGATGCTCGCGCTCGGAGTGCTGGTGCTGCTCGCACGCACGATGACGCGCCTGCCCGTGCACCAGCTCATGCTCGGGATGTTCGGCTTGGTGCCGATCATCGCGGCCGCAGTCTGGCTCGAGTCGCGGCGAAAGCCCGCGCTCTCCGCGGTGCGCGCCGAGCTTGACCGGCACAGTGGTTCCGGCGGGCTCATCATGGCTGCGGAGCAGGCGGATGTTTCGAGCTGGGCCGGCCGGATGCCCGAGGCGCGCCCGCCGGCGCTTCGCTGGCGCAGCGGCCGCGCGCTCAACCTCTTCGGCGTCTCCGCGCTGTTTCTCGCGCTCACGTTCATCATTCCCGACCGCTACACGGCGCTCGGCTTTCAGCGGCCGCTCGAGATCGGCAAGATCGTCGAGGAGCTTTCCGCCCAGATCGAGGCGCTCGAGGAGGAGAAGATTCTCAAGGAAGACAAGGCCGCCGATTTCAAGAGCGAGCTCAACAAGCTCGGCAAGGAAGCGCTCGGCAAGGACCCCGCCAAGACCTGGGAGGCGCTCGACCACTTGCAGCAATCCACGCAGGACCTCGCCAAGCAGGCCGCCGAGGAAGCCATCGCCAAGATGCAGTCGCTCGCGCAATCCGAGGCGCTCGCGAGCGCGATGAGCCAGCTTCCCGACAGCACGGCGGGCGAGGTGCTCACGAAGGCCGCGCAAGAACTCGCCTCGCTGCTCAACGCCGCCAAGCTCGATCAGGGCCTGCTCAACGCCTCGCTCCCGCCCGAACTCCTCGCATCCGCCAAGGACGGCAAGCTCTCCTCCGAACAGATGAAGGAGCTCATGAAGGCCATCGGCGCGAGCAAGGAAAAAATCGAGGCCATCCTCGCGAAGCTCGAAAACCTCCGGCTCATTGACGCCGAGCTGGTTGGCGTCTGCAAGAACGCCGGCCGTTCGCCGAATCCCGGCGCGCTCGCGGCGTTCCTCTCCGAGAACGGGTCCGACGCCATCGCGCTGGAGATTCTCATCGAGCTGCTCGGCAACGGCGGCGTGGACCGCGGCCGCGGGGACGCGCCGCTCACTTGGAAGGACCCGAGCGACGAGAACGACATCGGCTTCAAGGAGCAGACGCTGCCGCCCTCGCAGCTTTCGGCGATGAAGGACGCGCAGCTCGTCGGCATGAGCAAGGCCGCGCCCGAGGTGACCGGCGAAAAGGCCACCGCGCTGTCCGGCGCCCTGAACGCCGCGGCGGCCGGCGGCGGGAACGCGCGCGCGCAGGTCATCCTCCCCGCCCACAAGGGCGCGGTGAACCGCTTCTTCAAGCGCGACAACTGATCGCGCCCATCTCGAGCAGGGCGGAAAAGTCTGTATCCACAACGCTGTCTCCGGCCTGTAATCTCCATCCACTCAATCCATCACCCGCATGACCACCGCCGCCGTCCTCAAACCCGACGAACTCCAGCCCGCCGCCGAGTTGAGCGCGCGCATCCTCGCGCAGATGGATTCCATCCTGCTCGGCCGCGCGGAACTGCACCGCCTCGTGCTCATCGGCGTGCTCAGCCAGGGCCACGTGCTGCTCGAAGGTCTGCCCGGCCTCGGCAAGACCGCGCTCGTCCGCACCATCGGCCGCATCATGAAGCTCGATTTCCGGCGCGTTCAATTCACGCCCGACCTCATGCCCGGCGACATCCTCGGCACCCACATCCTCCAGGAAACCTCGCCCGGCCACCGCGAGATGGTCTTCCAGCCGGGACCCGTCTTCACCAACATCCTCCTCGCCGACGAGATCAACCGCGCCTCGCCCAAGACGCAATCCGCCCTGCTTGAGACGATGCAGGAGGCGACCGTGACGCTCCTCGGCACCACGCGCAAGCTGCCGCGGCCGTTCTTCGTGCTCGCGAGCCAGAACCCCATCGAGCTCGAAGGCACCTATCCGCTGCCCGAGGCGCAGCTCGACCGCTTCCTCTTCCGTCTGCTCGTCAACAACGTGGACGCCGGCGTGCTGCACCAGATCATCGCCGACCGGCGCCGCGGCGAACTGCCCGAGCCGACGTGGCAGCTCGAGCGCGACCAGCTCGAAAACCTCTTCCGCACGATGGACCGCATCTTCCTGCCCAAGCCCGTCGCGCAATACATCTCGCGCGTGGTTGCCGCCACGCATCGCGACGCCGCTGAGGCGACCGAGCTTGTGAACCGCTACGTCACCTACGGCGCCTCGCCGCGCGCCGCCATCGCCATCGCGGAGGCCGCGCGGGCGCACGCGCTCATCGCGGGGCGACCGACCGTGGGCTTCGAGGACGTGAAAGCCGTCGCGCAGCCCGTGATGAACCACCGCATCATCCTGAACTACCAGGCGCGCTTCGACCGCGTGGACACCACGGCCGTCGTGAACGACCTCGTCGGCAAACTCGACGAGACGGGCCTGAAACTCCCCGCCGACGTGAAGCTCGAAACCGCGGCGTGATGAACGGCGACCCGACCATGCGAAATGTGAAGGGCGGCGGGCGGAATCGAAGACCGCGCAGCCTGTTCGCGCTCCTCGTTGCCGTCGTTGCCGTCGGTTCCCCGGTTTTCGCCGCGGACCGGTTCGATGACATCTCCATCCAGCCGCAGGTTTTTTTCCAGGGCGACACGCACCACGGCTACGTCGAGCACCGCGTGCTCGTGGAGAATCATTCCCCCGACCGCTCGCGCACAGTCGGCATCGAGATGCCGAACCAGTCGCACAACTACGGCACGCGCCTCCAGCGGTTGAGCCGGTCGGTGACCGTCGGCCCGAACTCCGCGCTCACCATCTCGCTGTGGCAGCCGCCCGTGCCGATTTACGGGAACAACCTCATGACAGTTTCTGTGGATGGCCGGCGCCGCGGCACGGTGACGCTGCCCGCGGGCCTCCGCCACCGCGCGGGATTCGCCGGTTCCGGCGGCGTTCACGCGGGGACGTTTCTCGTGAGCCGCAGCCTCAACAGCGACGACCTCGACAAACTGCTCAAGGGCGAGAGCGCGACCTCGGCGCCTTTGAGGACCGGCCCCTACTCCGCGCACATGGCCACCGGCCATCCGAACGCAGGCCGGGGCGCCGGCATGGCTCCGAACGCGTGGTCTCCGGAATTGAGTGGCGGCACCGGCGCGGAGTGGTTCGAGGCGGATTTCTCGCCCGCGCGCGCGGCGACGCGAGTCCGGCTTTACACGCGCAGCCAGCCGCCCAACGTGGCGACGATGGTCCTGCTCGACGCCTCGAAGGCCGAGCTCGCGCGATTCACGGGAACGAACATGCCGCCGGTCATGAACATGACCTACGGCGGCTATCCCGCGTGGGAATTCGGGCCGTTCACCAACACGAACGCCATCGCCACGGTGCGCGTGGAATTCACGCCGGGAATCTCGCCCATGAGCTTGACGCTCGACGCCGTCGAACTGCACGACGGCCGGGCAGGTGTGTTTGCCACCGGCGCGCGCGCGAGCAGCACCTACAACGTCCGCTACGGCGGCGGCCGCTCGGCGTCGCCGGCCGAGCTTTCCCCCACCGTGCTGCGCGCCGAGATGGAGGCCAACGCGTGGCGCGACCACTGGCTCGCGTTCACGCCGTTCGAGGCGATCCTCGTGATGCGCGCCGACTTCATGGCCATGCCGCCCGGCACGCAGGCCGCATTGTGGAACTGGGTCAATGCCGGCGGCAGCCTCGTCGTCTTCGGCGACATTCCGATTCCCGCGCCGTGGAATGCGAACGTGTCCCATCCACACCCGGGCTCCAGCGATGCGAGGTCCGGCACGCGGCTGTTTCATGTCGGTTTCGGACAGTGCGTGCTGTTCGCAAGCGCCGCCACCGCGTCACTCAGCCCGCTGCAGGTCCGCTTCCTGCGCGACCTCGGCCGGAGTTCCGGCAGCGCGTGGCCGCAAACCGCAGACATGAACGCGGCCAACGCGGCTTTCCCCGTCATCGCCGACCTGCAGATTCCCGTGCGCGGTCTCGTGGCAATCATGCTGCTCTTCATCCTCGTGGTCGGGCCGCTGAATCTGTTCGTGCTCGCGCGCACCAACCGCCGCATCTGGGCGCTGTGGACCATCCCGGCCATCTCGGCCGTGACGTGCCTGCTGGTTTTCGGCTGGTCGCTGCTCAGCGAGGGCATCACACCGCACGCGCGCATCGAGGGCGTGACGCTGCTCGACCAGCACTCGCACCGCGCGACGACGCTCGGCGCGACCGCCTTCTACGCGCCGCTCACGCCGGGCGACGGGCTGCGCTTCAGCTACGACACCGAGGCCACGCCCGTGGGTTTCGCCGGGGAATTGCGTGGCTACGGCCCGCGGCAGGACGGCTCACCGGTCGAGGTGGAACTCACGCAGGTGCAGCACTTCCGCCGCGGCTGGGTGACGGCGCGCGTGCCCGCGCACTTCCAATTGCGCAAGTCCGAGACCCGCCGCGAACGTGTGCAACTCGAGCGCACCGGGGGCAACCTCGCCGTCGTCAACGGACTCGGCGCGAACATCGAGACGCTGTGGTTCGCCGACACGAACGGCGTCATCCGCAAGGCGCAGAACATCGTCGCCGGCCAGAAAGTGGCGCTCGAACCGCCGGACTTGAACCACCGCGTCACCGCGCCGGCCACCGGGCTGCACGAGTTCTTCAAGTCTGCGACGTGGGATGCCACCCGGCCCCCGATGGTTTCCGACTCGCCCTCGTGTCTGCGGCCCAACACTTACATCGCGATCCTGGCCGACGCGCCGTTTCTCGAGAACGCGCTCGGTGGGAAAACTGCCGTGCGGACCAGGTCGCTCGTCTACGGCGTGCTCTCACCGGAGGATGTAAAGTGAAAGTCCAGGTCCAGGCCCTCCACAAGCGCTTCGCCCGCACGGTCGCGGTGGACACGATTTCCTTTTCGTTCGATTCCGGCCACGTCTTCGGCTTCGTCGGTCCCAACGGCGCGGGCAAGACCACCACGATGCGCGTCATCGCCACGCTCGAGGAACCCACCAGCGGCGACGTGCTCATCAACGGCGTCTCCGTGCGCGAGGAACCCGAATACGCGCGCCGCACCGTCGGCTACGTGCCCGACTCGCTCCCCGCGCACGCCGACGTGACGGTGCACGAGTATCTCGACTTCTTCGCGCGCGCCTACGGGCTTCGCGGCAGCGCGCGCGGCGACGCGGTCCGCGCCGTCGAGGAATTCACCGGCGTCACGACCATCCTCGACAAGCAGATCAAGGCGCTGTCCAAGGGCATGAAGCAGCGCGTCACGCTTGGCCGCGCGCTCATCCCGAATCCGGACGTGCTCATCCTCGATGAGCCCGCGGCGGGACTCGACCCGCGCGCGCGCGTGGAACTGCGCGAGTTGCTCATCCTGCTCGCGCAGCAGAAGAAGGCCATCCTCATCAGCTCGCACATCCTCACGGAGCTCACCGAGATCTGCAACGGCGTGGTCATCATCGAGCGCGGCAAGATCCTCGAGACCGGCACGATTGACGACGTGCTCAAGAAGAGCACGCCGCACCGCGCGCTGTGCGTCCGCGTGCTCGACCGGCAGCACGACCTGTTGAAGGAACTGTTGCAGACGCCGAACGTCGTCGGCGCGCGCGAGGTGAACGGCGAGGTTTACTTCGAGCTCGAGGGCGAGGAGGCGCGTTCGAGCGAACTGCTCGGCGGTCTCGTGGCGAAGGGGTTCAAAGTCGCCGAGTTCCGGCAGACCAAGGCGAACCTGGAGGACATTTTCATGAATGTGACGAAGGGAGGCGTTCAGTGAGGATGGCCGCACTCGCCAGACTGCGCGCGTGGGAACTCAACCCCGTCGTCGTGAAAGAACTCCGGCAAGCTGTCCGGAGCTGGGCCGTGACCGGCATGCTGCTGCTGTTCCTCGCGGTGCTGTTCTTCACGATGCTCGGAATGCTCGTCGGCTACAGCGTCATGGCGGGTGGCTCGCTCGCAGGTGTGAGCGGGGGCCGGCAGGCGCTCGGGCGCGACATCGTGCAGGTGTTCCTGCCGATCCTCACGTTCATGAGCCTGCTGTTCATCCCGCTTTATGTCGCGGTGCGGCTCGCGGCGGAGCGGTCCGAGCACAACGTGGACCTGCTCTACATCACCACGCTCAGCCCCGCGCGGATCATCCGCGGCAAGCTGATGTGCGGCATTTACCTGACGGTGCTGTTCTTCAGCGTGTGCATGCCCTTCCTCGTGTTTACGAACCTTCTGCGCGGCGTGGACCTGCCCACCATTTTCATCGCGCTCTCGGCCGTGTTCCTTGCGGACGTGCTCGCCATTCAAGCGGCCATCTTCCTGGCGTGCCTGCCCGCGACGAGGGGATTCAAGATTCTCATCGCGCTGCCGGTGATCGGATTCGGGATCAGTTGCGTCGTCGGGCTCACGGGCATGTCGTTCTTCATGCTTCAAAGCGGCGTGGGCAGCCGGCTTGGGTCGTGGTCGTTTTGGGGCGACGCGCTGACGGCCGTGCTGCTCGGCGGGCTTACGTTCGGCCTGCTGCACGTGGCTTCCATCGCGATGATCTCGCCGGCGTCCTCCAACCGCACGATGCCCGTCCGCGTTTACATCACCGCCTCGTGGTTCATCGGCGGCGCGACCGCGCTCGGGTGGTTCATCGTGAAGGGCTGGATCGATCCCATCGAGGCGTGGATGGCCATCACGATGGTGTTCGTGGTGCTGATGCTCCTGCTCGGCGTCTCGGAAGGCGATGAACGCAGCGTGCGCGTGGCGCGGGCGATTCCCACCCACCCGGCGCGGCGCTGGATCGCGTTTTTCTTCTACAACGGTTCCGCGGGCGGCCTGGCATGGGCGACGCTGCTCGGCGCGGTGACGCTCGGGTTCATGTGGCTGCTGAGCGAGTGGTTCAACGACCGGTCAATCACGCCCGCGACCGTGGTCATGCCGCTCGACTTTCTCCAGAGCTCCACCGCGGTGTTTGCCTACACGCTGGCTTACTGCCTCGCGGGGCTGTTCCTGCACCGGCGCTTCTTCCCTCAACGCGGTCCGATGATGGCGGGCCTGCTCGCGATGCTGGTGCCCGCGCTGTGGGCGGTGCTGCCCAACCTCGCGCTGTTCTTCATGAACAAGCTCACGTGGGACACACTCCAACAGCGGCAACTCGGCAGCGTGTTCAATGTGTTCGCGCTCAAGGACACCGCCCACCTCAGCCACCACCTCGCGTTCAGCCTGTGCTTCGCCCTGCTGATGGCGGCCGTCAACGTGCCGTGGTTTCTCAAGCAAGTCCGCGCTTTCAAAACCTACGTCCGCCCGGAGAACCCCGCGCCGCCGCCCCTGCCGGTGAAGTAAGCGCACCCGACCCATGGAAACCGCGGCCCGTGACCATCTCCAAGCCGGCGAAGCCCTCGGCCTGCGCTACGCGCTCGCCCTGCCGCAAAGCGCGCTCGCCGGACAATCCGGCAGCCGCATCGGCCGCCGCGCCGGCACTTCGATCGATTTCCAGGACTACCGGGAGTATCAGCCCGGCGACGACTTGCGCAGCATCGACTGGAACGTCTTCGCCCGGAGCGACCGGCTCACGATCAAGCTCTTCCGCGAGGAGGTGAACCCGCACCTCGACCTCGTGCTCGACGGCTCGCGCTCCATGCGGCTCGACGGCTCGGAAAAATCCACCGCGCTCCTGCGCCTCGCCGCCGCGCTCGCGATGGCCGCCGAAAACGCGCAATGCACGCACGCCGCGTGGCTCGCGGGCGACGGCTTCCAGCGCGTGGCCAACGACGCGCTGCGCCCGTCGGCGTGGGATGGCTTCGCCTTCGAGAGCAGGCGCAACATCGAGGAATCGTTCGCCATCCTGCCGCCCCGGCTTCGCCGGCTCGGCATCCGCGTGCTCGTGAGCGACCTGCTCTGGCCGGGAAACCCGTTGTCGGTGTTGCGCCGGCTCGCGGACTCGGCGGCCGAAGTGTTCGTCATCCAGTTGCTCGCGCGCGCCGACTCGGAACCTCCCGAACACGGCAACATCCACCTTGTGGACAGCGAGACGGGCGAGGGCCTCGACCTCTTCGTGGACGCCGCGGTCGCGGGCGAATACCGCGACAACCTCGCGCGCCACCAGGAGGCGTGGCACGACGCCTGCCGCCAGTGCGGCGCGCGCCTCGTGCCCGTGGCCGACGACGATTTCGAAGGCGCCCTCGCGGCCCTCGAGCAAGCCGGTGTGCTCCTGCCCGCATGAAAGTGGACTTCGGAATGCGAACCACGGAATTGCCGCCACGCCGAAGCGGCCCGGCGCCTCATGTCACATGCAGCCGCAACCGCGCGGCGCTCCGGCTGCTCGCCCTCCGCCCTTCCCGATGCTGCCCCTCCTGACTTATCCGCTCGCGCTCCTCGCCGCCGCGGCGCTGCCAACGCTGGCGGCGATTTACATCCTGCGGAACAAGTTCCGCCGGCGCCAGGTGTCGTCGCTCCTGCTCTGGCAGTTTCAGATGCAATCGCGCGAAGGCGGCGCAAAAGTCCAGCGGCTGCAACTCCCGCTTGTGTTCTTCCTCGAATTGCTCGCGCTCACGCTGCTGGTGTGCGCCGCGACCGGCCCGCGCTGGCAGCTGCCGCAAACCACGCGGCCGCTCGTGATCGTGCTCGACGACTCGCTCTCGATGCTCGCAGGCCGCGGCAACGACACCGCGCGCGCCCGCGCCGTCGCCGCCGTCAACTCGCTCCTCAAGGGGCGCAAGTTCCTTTCGATCCGCCTCGTGCTGGCCGGCCCGAAACCCCGCGTGCTCGGCGCGCCCGTCACCAACCCGCGCGAACTCCCGGCGCTCCTCGCGCAATGGCGCTGCCAGGCGCCCACGGCCTCGCTCGACGCCGCCATCGGGCTCGCCTCCGACCTCGGCGGGCCGCAGGCCGACTTGCTTGTGCTGACCGATCACGCGCCGCCGCAGACGGAGTTTTCCGGCGGACGCCTCCAATGGTGGGGCTTCGGCGCGCCGGAGCCGAACCTCGCGTTCATCAACGCGACCCGCACCGCGCACGGCGACAACGACCGCTGCCTGCTCGAAGTCGGCAGCTATTCGAAATCGCCGTCCGCCGCGGAATTGCGCGTGATGTCCGGCTCCAACCTGCTGCACCGCTCCGAGCTGAACTTCGAGCCCAACGGCCGCCAGCGCGTCATCCTCCAGCTTCCCGCGGCGACCGGGCCCATCGAGGCGGTGCTGCCCGCGGACTCGCTCGCCGCCGACAACCGCGTGGTGCTGCTTCCGCCGCCGCGCAAGCGCGTGCGCGTGCAGGTTTCGATCGAGGAGGAACCGCTCCGCGCGCTCATCCAGCGGACGCTTGACGCCACCGGGCTCCGCTCCACGGTGACGGCGCAGCCCGAACTCGTCATCCACACCGGCCGCGCCGCGCCCGCGGGCACGAACGTGTGGGGACTGCGCTTCGTCGCCGGCACGAATGTCACCGCGTTCACCGGGCCGTTCGTGCTCGATGCGGGTCACCCGCTCACGCGCGGCCTCGAACTCGAGGGCGTGCTGTGGTCCGCCGAATCCGCCACGAACCCGCCCGGCGCGCTGCCCGTCATCACCGCCGGCAACACGCCGCTGTTGCTCGCGCAAACGGACGCGCTCGGCCGGCAGCAGGTCGCGCTGTTCCACTCGCCCGCACAGTCCACGCTGATCAACACGCCGAACTGGCCCGTGTTGTTCCACAACCTGCTCGCGTGGCGGTCGCGCGAAACCCCGGGCCTCACGGAGCACAACTTCCGCCTCGGCAGCGACGTGCCGTTCCGCTCGCCGGGCGGACCGGTGAAACTGCTGCGCGCGGACGGCTCGGCGAAGGAAGTGGCGCAACCCGGCGCGAACCTGCTGGTCGAGCCCGAGACCACCGGCTTGCATGCGGTCGTCGCGGGCGGCGCGACGAACCAGTTCGCGGTGAACTTTCTCTCGCCCGAGGAATCCGACCTCGGTCGCGCCGCCGCGCCGCGCCTCGGGCAGTGGGAGCGGCCCGGCGACATGCGCCTCGAATACAGCACCGTCGTGTGGCTCTTCCTGCTCGGCACCCTCGTCGTGCTCGCCGCGCACCTCGTTCTCGTGACCCAAAGCAAAGGCCGCGTGTGACCGCAGCCAACCTGAAACTTGAAACCTTGAACTCGGAAATCTTGCAGTGCTGATCCTCGCCCAACCCATCTGGCTGGTGCTGCTCATCCCGCTCGGGGTGCTGCTGGCCATGTGGCCGTTGCCAACGCGGCTCCTGCGCGCGCTGCGCATGGCCGCGCTTGCGCTGGTCGTGCTCGCGCTTTGCCAGCCCGCGATCAAGCTGCCCGATCGTTCCGGCACGGTCGTGATCGTGGCCGACCGCAGCGAGTCCATGCCGCCGGATGCGCTCGCGGCCGAGAAAGAAGCCGTGGACCTCATCCAGAAGGCGATGGGCCCGCGCGACCAGCTCGCGGTCGTTTCGTTCGGCCAGTCCGCCGTCGTCGAGCGGCCTCCGCAGCGCGGGGAATTTGCGGGCTTCAACGCGCAAGCCGGCCCCGAGGCGTCGAACCTCGGCGACGCGCTCGAGACTGCGCTCGCGCTCATCCCGCCGGACGCGGGCGGCCGCGTGCTCGTGCTCTCCGACGGCAAATGGACCGGTCGCGATCCCGGCGCGGCGACGGCGCGCGCGACCGGGCGCGGCATCGCCGTGGATCATCGCCACCTCGCGCGACCGGGCGTGAACGACCTCGCGATCGCGGGCTTCCAGACGCCCGACTCGGTGCTGCCCGGCCAGGGTTATCTGATGACGGCCTGGGTGCAGTCCTCGATCGAGCAGGAGGTGGAATTCCAGCTCAACCGCGGCGCGACGGTCATCGCATCGGGCCGGCGCGCCGTGCCCGCGGGGCTTTCGCGCCTGCTCTTCCGCGACCGGGCGACCCAGCCGGGCACGACGCCATATCAGTTGAACGTGAAAGCCGCGGCCGCCGACCCGGTGCCGGAGAACAACACCGCCCGCGCGCTCGTCGGCGTGAAGGGCCCGCGCTCGATTCTCGCCGTGTCGAACAACGGCGAGAATTCCGGCCTCGTGAAGTTGCTGCGCGCGGGCGGCGTGGACCTCGCGGCCAAACGCCCGTCCGAGTGCCGCTGGTCGCTCGAGGAGCTTTCGAGATACTCCGCCGTCCTCGTCGAGAACGTGATGGCCGGCCACCTCGGCGGCGCGGGCATGGAGACCATCGCCGCGTGGGTCGAGACGACCGGCAGCGGGTTGATGATGACCGGCGGCAAGAAGAGCTACGCGCCCGGCGGTTACTTCGGCTCGCCGTTCGAGCGCATCCTGCCTGTCTCGATGGAAATGCGCCGCGAGCATCGCAAGCTCTCGCTCGCCATCGTCGTCGCGCTCGACCGCTCCGGCTCGATGCAGGCGCCCGTCGGCAACGGCAAGCGGAAGATCGACCTCGCCAACATCGGCACGGTCCAGGTGCTCGACATGCTTGGGCCGGGCGACGAACTCGGTGTCCTCGCCGTGGATTCCTCGCCACACATCATCGTGGACATCGCCACGGCCGACCGCGTGAAATCCGATCGCGGGAAGATCCTCTCGATTGATTCGCAGGGCGGCGGCATCTTCATCTACGAGGCGCTCGTCGGCGCGTCGCAGATGATCCTCAAGGCCAGGTCCGAGACGCGGCACATCATCCTCTTCGCCGATGCCGCGGACTCCGAGGAACCAGGACGCTACCAGGAACTCCTCGCCAAATGCCGCGAGGCCGGCATCACCGTCAGCGTCATCGGCCTCGGCACGGAGCAGGACGTGGACGCGCAGTTGCTCATCGACATCGCCCGGCTCGGCGAGGGGAACATCTACTTCACCGACCAGCCCACGGAGATTCCGCGCATCTTCGCGCAGGACACGTTCACCGTCGCGCGCAGCACGTTCGTCGAGCAGGAGACGCCCGTGAAGACCACGGCGGGCTTCGGCTCGCTCGGCGGGCTCGGCGACTGGAAGGTGCCCGCGGTCGGCGGCTACAACCTTTGCTACATCCGGCCCGAGGCCAACCTCGCGATCCTCAGCGAGGACGAATACGCCGCGCCCGTCATCGCCGCGTGGCAGGCCGGCAGCGGCCGCGTGCTCGCCTTCACCGGCGAGGCGGACGGACCATTCGCCGGACCGCTCGCGCAATGGGGAACCGTCGGTGACTTCTACGCGACGCAAATCCGCTGGACCGCCGGCGAGCAACCGCAACTCCCCGACAACATGCTGCTCACTCAGGAAGTCCGCGACGGTGTTTGCTACGTGCAACTGCACCTCGACCCCGAGCGCAAGTCCGAGCCGTTCGCTGCCGCGCCGAAGGTGACCGCGCTTCACGGCATCCCCGGCCAGCCCCCGGCGCGGATGCAACTGCCGCTCGCATGGAAATCCGCCGACCTGCTCGAAGCGGTCGTGCCCATCCGCGGGCGCGAGACCGTGCTCAACACCGTGCAGATTCCCGGCCTGAACCCGGTCACGCTGGCGCCGGTGTGCCTGGCGTATTCGCCCGAGTTTGCGCCGACGCCCGCGGACCGCGGCAAGGTCACGCTTGAGCGACTCTCCGCCGCGACCGGCGGCGAGGCGCGCGTCGAGCTTCCCTCGATTTGGAAAACACTGCCCGTTCGCCCGCGGTTGGTGGACCTCGCGCTGTGGCTGGTGCTCGCCGCGCTGCTGGTCTTCCTCGCCGAAGTGCTCGAACGGCGAACCGGCCTCGTCGCGCGTCTCGGAAGAAGGCGTCCGGTCGCCGCGAAAGCGGAGGAAGAGGAACCCGCGCAAACGCCTGCGTCGAGACCGTCTTCCGTGTTCGAGACGTTCAAGCGCCGCAAGCGCGCCCCGATTTCGCCCGCGCTCGCGCCGCGACCAGCATCGAAGCCGGCTTCCCAAGCGGCGGGAACTTCGGCGACCTCCGAACCGCCAGAGACCCCCGCATCCGACGCGTCCAACTTTGACGCGATGCGCGAGGCGCGCCGCCGCGCTTCGGAGCGACGAGGCAGGGCGGGCGATTGAGCCCTCAGCCGGTTTGACCCGCGGCAAACCGCTTCCCCGGCCACGGGAGTTTGAGTAGCTTCGCCCCGATGTCGCTGGTGGAACAGGTCACGCAACTCGCGAAGCAGGCGAAGGCCGCGTCGCGTGAACTGGCGCGCCTCACGACGGCGGAGAAGAACGAGTGCCTCGTGGCGATGGCGGATGGCCTGGAAAACGAGCAGGCCGACATTCTCGCCGCCAATTTGCTCGACATGCACGGCGGCGCGCGTGCCGGACTCCCGGAAGCCATGCTCGACCGCTTGCGGCTCGACGGGAAGCGCATCCGCGCGATGGCGAATGGACTGCGCGAAGTCGCCGCGCTTCCCGACCCGGTCGGGCGCGTGCTCGACGAGCGCGTGCGGCCGAACGGGCTGAGGTTGCGGAAAATCTCCACACCCATCGGCGTGGTCGTGATCATCTACGAGTCGCGCCCGAATGTGACCGCGGACGCGGCGAGCCTTTGCCTCAAGTCCGGCAACGCCACCATCCTCCGCGGTGGCAGGGAGTCGCTGAATTCCAACCGGGCCCTCGGCGGCATCATGGTCGAGGCGGCGCAGCGCGCGGTCGGGAACTTCCCCGCGCACGCGATCCAGGTCGTGCCCACCGCGGAGCGCGACGCCATTCCCGCGCTGCTTTCGCTGACGCAATACGTGGACCTTTGCATGCCGCGCGGCGGCGAGGGGCTCATCCGCGCCGTGGCGGAGTGCAGCAGGGTGCCGGTCATCAAACATTACAAGGGCGTCTGCCACGTGTTTGTGGAACGCGACGCCGACCTCGACATGGCCGGGGCGATCGTGCTCAACGCCAAGTGCCAGCGCCCCGCGGTCTGCAATGCGATGGAGACGTTGCTGGTGGACCGGCCGGTCGCCGGGAGATTCCTGTCGCAAATCGCTCCGAAGCTCGCGGACAAGAAGGTCGAGTTGCGGGCTGACGCTGATTCGCTGGACGTGTGTCGATCGGCCATCGGCCATCGGCCATCGGCCATCAGGGCCGCGACCGAACAAGACTGGTTCACGGAATACAACGACCTCGTGCTGAACGTGCGCGTGGTGGACGGCGTGGAGGCGGCGATGGAGCACATCGCGCACTACGGCTCGGCGCACTCGGACAGCATCGTGACGGGCAACGAGGCGACGGCCCGGCGCTTCCTGGCGGAGGTGGACTCGGCGGCGGTGTATTGGAACGCGAGCACGCGGTTCACCGATGGCGGCGAGTTTGGGATGGGGGCGGAAATCGGCATCAGCACCGACAAGGTCGGCGCGCGCGGACCGATGGGACTTGAGGAGTTGACGACCTACAAGTGGCTCGGCATCGGCACGGGGCAGATCCGGAGCTGAGCCTTCGCGGCGCGGGGCTCAGCTCGCGTATCCGTTCGCGCGAAACCACCCGACCGCGTCCTTGAGGGCATCGCGCGGCGGTGTCTGCGGCAGGCCGAGTTCGCGAACGGCCTTCGAGGGGTTGAAGAACATCTTGTAGCGCGCCATGCGGACACCGGCGAGCGGGGCCTTGGGCGGCCTGCCGGTGAACGTTGAAACCACCTCGTCCACGTGCGCCGCGGCGAGGGCGACTGTGTAAGGTATCCGCATCCGCGGGGCGCGAACACCGGTGAGTTCCTCAAGTGCGGCGAACGCCTGCTTCATCGTCCAGTTGCCGTCGGCGCTGCCGAGGATGTATCGCTCTCCCACGCGCCCGCGTTCGGCAGCGAGGATGTGGCCGGTGGCGACGTCGCGCACGTGGACCCAGTTGAGCCCGGTGTCGAGATACGCGGGCATCGCGTGGTTGAGAAAGTCCACGATGACCTTGCCGGTGGGCGTGGGCTTGACGTCGCGCGGGCCGACGGGCGCGCTCGGGTTCACGATGACCACGGGCAGGCCTTTGGAGGCGAGGCCACGGGCGACGACTTCGGCTCGCCACTTGGAGAGCTTGTAGGGGTTCCGCATTTGCGCCTCGTCCACGGGCGTGGATTCGTCGGTCGGCGTGACGGTGCCGTCCACTTCACGCGGCAATCCGATGCAACCGACGGTGCTGGTGTAAACGATGCGCGCGCAATTCGCGTCGCCCGCGGCCAACAGAACGGCGCGCGTGCCGTCGACGTTGGCGTGGAACATCGGCGCGTAGTCGGGCAGCCAGAGGTGGTAGCTCGCGGCGACGTGGAAGCACCAGTCGCAGCCGCGCATGGCTTTCGCGAGAGCGGCGCGGTCGGTGAGCGGCGCGTCCACGCGCTCGAAGTCCGCGCCCCGCAAGCCGCGCAAGTCGCTCGTGGCGCGCGCGAGGGCGCGGACGCGATGCCCGCGCGCGAGGAGTTCGTGGACGAGGTTTGCGCCGATGAAGCCCGTGGCGCCGGTAACGAAGCAGTTCATCCGGTGCGGTGGGCCGCGCCGATCGGAAGATGGGCGCTCCTATCCAAGGTTCATCCCGAGCAGGAACTCGATGTTGCTCTTGGTTTTCTTGAGCTTGCCGAGCAGCAGTTCCATCGCCTCGACGGGCGGCACGCCGGTGAGGGCGCGGCGGAGGAGGACGACCTTGGCGTATTCCTGGGGGTGGTAGAGCAGCTCTTCCTTGCGAGTGCCGGAGAGTTCGACGTTGATCGACGGGAAGATGCGCCGGTCCACGAGGTGGCGGTCGAGGTGAACCTCCATGTTGCCGGTGCCCTTGAACTCTTCGAAAATCACTTCGTCCATCCGCGAGCCGGTGTCGATGAGCGCCGTGGCCATGATGGTGAGCGAGCCGCCTTCCTCGATGTTGCGCGCCGCGCCGAAGAACCGCTTGGGCTTGTGCAGCGCGTTGGCATCCACGCCGCCGGAAAGGATCTTGCCCGAGTGCGGCTGCACGGTGTTGTAGGCGCGGGCGAGGCGGGTGATGGAGTCGAGGAGGATGACGACGTCCTTCTTGTGCTCGACCATGCGGCGGGCCTTTTCGATGACCATCTCGGCGACCTGCACGTGGCGCTCGGGGGGCTCGTCGAAGGTCGAGGCGATCACCTCGGCGGGCTTGCACGAGCGCTCCATGTCGGTGACTTCCTCGGGGCGCTCGTCGATGAGCAGGATGATGAGGTAAGCCTCCGGGTTGTTCTTGATGAGCGCGTTGGCGAGTTTTTGCAGCAGCACGGTCTTGCCGGTGCGCGGCGGGGCGACGATGACGCCGCGCGATCCCTTGCCGATGGGGCAGACGAGGTCGAGCACGCGCGTCGAGAGTTCATCGGGGGTCGTCTCGAGGATGAACCGCTTGTTCGGAAAGAGCGGCGTGAGGTTGTCGAAGTGCGTCTTCTCCTTCGCGATGTCCGGGTCGATGTGGTTGACGGACTCCACCTTGAGCAATGCGAAAAACTTCTCCTTCTCCTTCGGCGGGCGGATGTGGCCGGCGATGAGGTCGCCCGTCTGCAAGTCGAACCGCCGGATTTGCGACGGCGAGACGTAGATATCCTCGGGACACGGCAGGTAGTTGAAGGCCTGCGAGCGCAGGAAGCCGAAGCCCTCGGGCAGAATCTCGAGCACGCCTTCCGCGAAGAGTCCGCCGGAGCGCTCGGCATTCTTCTTGAGGATGGCGAAGATGACCTCCTGCTTGCGCATCGTGCCGAAGTTCTCGATGCCCATCTCCTTGGCCCGCTTGTTCAACTCGGACACCGGCATGGCCTGAAGTTCGGAGATGTGAAGGGCCGGTCCGGTGGGGTCGGGCGTCTTGTCGCTGTTGGCGCCGCCATTCGAATCGGCGGCCGGTTCGGGTTGCGACGGGCGGTGCTTCGCCTGCTGCGGGCGCGCGGGCCGGGCGGGCGCTTCCTCGGTGGAAGGCCCCGGCGGTTCGACGGGCGGGAACATCGGCTCGGCGCCAGTCGGGACTGGTGCTTCGGACGTGGAAGGGTCGCCTTCAGGAGGCAGGCCTTCGCCGGACTTGGGTTTCTTCGGTTTGGCTACGCGTGGCATAATATGACAGTCAATGAGAACGACGGCAGGGCAAAGCAGCCGGAGCTTGCGTGGTGAACGGCGAATTGGACGGCCAATCGCGGTGATTGTTCAAGCCGAAGCTGTGTCCTGCCGGGGATTTTTTCCGCTCGGGAACTGGTCGGAAGCGGTTATCAGGCGGTCAGTGCGCGGACACGCTGAAGAAGCAGCCGGACGGTGTCAATGACTTTGATGGGGGCTCCCGGGCGACCTTGACGCGCTCCCGCGGCCTTACGGCGCGAGGAAGAGCCTCTTCGTCCTCGGATCGTAGCCTAGTCGCTGCCCCGGCGGGGCCTTGGGGAGTGCCGGCATCATCGGCCACTTGTTGAGTTGTTCGAGCGATTGCGGGTAGTCGGAAATGGACTGGTTCACCATCGCGAGCCGCCTGTTATAGGCTGCCAACACCGCCGGCGTGGCGAGTTCTCCGCCTTTCAAGTTCGCGCCCGCGTTCGGGTCGATATCCGCTCCAGATTTGAGTTCGTTGACGCCGGAGGCCGGAGCTTCTGAAACGTCCGGCCGACTCGTAACCGGTGCGGGGACGGACGGTGCCGCTGCACCACTGGGAGTGACTGGCGCAGCCGGAGTCGCTGCCGCGGGTGGCGGTGCAGGCTTGGCCACAACGGGCGGACTGGTGGATGGCGGCGGAGTCTTTGTGCAGGCAACCAGCCCGAGGCACGCTGACAGCAGCACGCACGACAACGCGCTGACGTTGAAGCGCGTCCGCTCCCGGAATGGGGAAAAATCCACGGCTCGGGCGCGTGGCTGGTTTTGAATGTGTGCCATGGATCGGTTCACGGGAAGGCCGGGTCGGCAGCGGCCCGGTTGTAGGCGTTGGTGTAGGAAAGCAGGTCCGCGTGCCCGTCCGCGAATCCGATGTTCGCCTTGAGCTTGGAGTGGCACACTCCAAAGTAGTTTCCGTAGGTCCACCCGCCGTCTTCGATCCACGGTCCGCCTGTATTGCCGGCGTAGTTGATGGTGACGGTGGACGCGTTTTGGTTGACATCGATGACCTGGGTCACCGGGACGCGGAACTCCGTGACGCCGTGATCGTAGTCGGTCCGTTCCTCGACCATCATGAACTTGCCGTCGGGCCGGACCACGGAGGTCAGGCGCGCGGGCACTCTGGTGGATAACTGTCCCGCCGCGTCGTAGCGGAAGTCGGAACCCATGCCGTTCGCGCTGTATCCGTTCAGGGAGTAGCTGAAGCGATAGGGAGGACGGGCGGCGTTGTAGTGGGGGCGCGTCGCCCACCTGCGGTCGGTCGGACACCGGAGAATCAAGTTCCCATTGGTGCGTGAGCCCGCCTGTAAACCGCCGATAAAGGCGGCGATGCGGCTCTTCTCGAGCGGGCGCGGTGGATTGGCCGTGGTATTCTGGTTTGGACCGACGCCGGGGTCGGCCGGGCTGCCGTTCTGATACCAAATCCAGTCCTCCCACGCGTTGCCGCGGGCATTCTGCGAGGCGTAGGCCGGGAAAACCTCATCGAAGTCACCGCAATACATGATCATGCCCGTGGTGAGCTGCTTCATGTTGCTGAGACACTTGGTCTGGTGTCCTTTGGCTTTCGCGCTGGCCAGAGCAGGGAGGAGCATGCCGGCGAGAATCGCGATGATCGCGATGACGACAAGTAGTTCGATGAGCGTAAAGCCGACTTCCGGCTTGCGCGAGGGGCCGATGGCGTGGGTGGTGGTCGCGATCATATTCAATGTCATCGTGAATCTGCCAACAGGGCGGCGCGCTATGCGCGAGGACTCACGCGAGTGAGAGTCGCGCGATCGGCCAGTCAGTCCAGATAAATCTTCGCGGTCCGATAATCCATGGCCTTCAAATCGGGCTTGTAAACGAGCCGCTTGCCAGGAGGTGGAGTGGGCAGGGGGGGCAGTGCCCGGCGTTGCCTCAAGTCCGCCAGATCGCTGGGGATGTCGCTCACCCGGTGGCAATACTCGAACAGGGCCTTGTTGTAGGCTTCGATCTCGCCCGGGGTCGCGATTCGACTTCCCGAAACCGCCGGCGCGGGTTCTGTCGAAGGGGTTGGCTGCGCCGCCGGCGCGACGGGGGGCTGCGGCGGAGGCGGTGCGGCAGACGGCGGAGGATTGATTTGGACCGGCGCTGCTGGAGCCGGCGTTTCCCGATTGCATGCCGATGCCAATAAGCAGACGGCGGCAAGCACTTGGAGTCCGGTTTTCGTATCCATGGCGCAATGATCCGATTTCAATTCCGCGCGACAGCGAACGTGTCGTTGAAGGCATTCGTGTAGTTCAGCGTATCGCAGTGACCGTCCGCGAAGCCCGTGTTTGCCTTGAGCGCATGACGCACCGTGAAGGGATCGTTGCTCCCCACCCAGCGCCCGTCGGATATCCATTCGGACTGCGGGCCAGTCAACGGATAGATGCCGCGGCCGTCCTCCGGGCCACCTCGCTCCTCGGCGACCATGAACTTGATTTCGGGCCTCGTGACATTGATCAAACGGTTGATGACGATCGAGGTGCGGTTGAGATTGATGCCGGTCGCCATCCCTTGGCCCGCTGTGAAATCCATCCGTGCGTTGAGGGCGAAGCTGTATCGGAACGGCATGCGCGTGGCCACTTGAGGGTTCGGCCGCTTGTCCCATTCCAAGTCAGCGGGGCAACGAAGCACGCTCACATTGGTCCGGGCAGCCATGGTCAGGCCGCCGATGTAGGGGGCGATCTGGCTCTTGGAAATGTCCCGTGGAGTGCCCGTGATCGCGTTGGGCGGAATCGGCGTGTTTTGCCAGTGAATCCAATCCTCGGGCTGCGCGCCGTTGGCGTTCTGGGACGCGCCGCTCGGGAAAGCGTCGTCGAAATCGCCGACATACATCAGGAAGCCGGTCGTGAGCTGCTTGCAGTTGTTGAGACACTTGGATTGCTGGGCCTTCCCCTTCGCCTTCGCCAGCGCCGGAAGCAGCAAGCCGGCGAGGATCGCGATGATGGCAATGACGACGAGGAGTTCGATCAGGGTGAAGCCTTTCCCGCCGCGGTGGGTTCGGGAGGAATGCACGGGAGTTGTGGAGGAGGTCGTCATCGTTGTTGAGGCCTGGAGACACGCCGTGCGCGATGGTTTGCTGCTGGCACAGGCGGCCTCATGAAACAAACTGGGTGAAAAAACAATGTGCCGTCGCCCGGTTGGTGTCAAGCGTCGGTGCGGCGCAAGCTCAATTCCTTTGAACGGCAGGGAGCGCTTTGGCATAACTCCGCGCCATGCATGACTTTCATTGCGTCGGCGGCCGGTTGTTCTGCGAGCGGGTGAGCGTCGAGTCACTCGCCCAGAAGTTCGGCACGCCGCTCTTCATCTACTCGCAGCACACGCTCGAGGATCATTTCGGCAAGCTCGACCGCGCCCTCGCGCCGCTCGACCACCTCGTCTGCTACGCGATGAAGGCCAACTCCAACGCCGCCGTCATGCGCACCCTCGCCGACCTCGGCGGCGGGTTCGATGTGGTCAGCGACGGCGAACTCCGCCGCGTCCTCGCCGCGGGCGGCGACCCGCGAAAGTGCGTGTTCGCGGGCGTCGGCAAGACGGAGGCCGAGATCGAGTTCGCGCTGCGCAAGGGCATTTATTCCTTGAATGTCGAGTCCGAGCCCGAGCTCTCGCGCATCAATCGCGTCGCCGCGCGGCTCAAGACGATCGCGCCTGTTGCCGTTCGTGTGAACCCCGACGTGGACGCGGGCACGCACGCCAAGATCACCACCGGCACTTACGAGAACAAGTTCGGCATCGCGTTCGAGCAGGTTGAGGGCGTTTACGCGCGTGCCGCGAAGCTCAAGAATCTCCGGTTGCGCGGCATCCAAATGCACATCGGATCGCAGCTCACGAGCGTGTCGCCGTTCGAGGCGGCCGTGAAGAAAGTCCTGCCCCTCGTGCAGAAGCTCGCCGCGCGGCATCGTTTCGAGTTCTTCAGCATCGGCGGCGGGCTCGGCATCATTTACAAGCCGGCGCTCGCCAGCGGTCCCGGCGCGTGGTGGGGGACGGCCGCGGCGAAGAACATACTCACGCCCGCGGCCTACGCGGCGCGGCTCGTCCCGCTGCTCAAGCCGCTCGGCCTGCGCATCCTCGTCGAACCCGGCCGCTTCATCGTCGGCAACGCCGGCGCGCTCGTCACCCGCGTCGAATACGTGAAGCGCACCGGCAGGAAGACCTTCGTCATTGTGGACGCCGCGATGAATGACCTCATCCGCCCGGCGTTTTACGATTCGTTCCACGAGATCGTCCCGGTGCGGCAGAAGCGCGGGGCGCTCGTCTCCTCCGACGTGGTCGGGCCCATCTGCGAGTCGGGGGATTACTTCGCGAAGGACCGGCCGCTCCAGCGCGTCGCCGAGGGCGACCACCTCGCGCTGCTGAGCACCGGCGCTTACGGCTCCGTGATGGGCTCGAACTACAACACGCGCCCGCTCGCGGCGGAAGTGCTCGTCAACGGCCGCAACGCCGCCCTCGTCCGCGCGCGACAACGCACCGGGGACATCTGGGCCAACGAGCGTTTCGCCCCGTGGCAGAAATGACGGCCGTGCCCGCGACTTCCCTCACTTCCGACTGGCTCGCGTCCGGCCGAGTCCTGCGAGAACCGCCCGGCGCCGGGCGCGGCTACTGGGCCGGCGCGCCCGGCGTCTGCTACGCGCCGGATGAAAACGCCTGGTATCTCACGTATCGCCTGCGCCGACCCCGCGGGGTGCAACCCGACCGCGGCGGCGAGGCTCGCATCGCGCGCTCCACCGACCTCGTGCATTGGCACGACGTGTGGTCCGTCACGAAGGACAGGTTCAACACCGCCTCCATCGAACGCTGTTGCCTGCACAAGGACGCCGACGGCTTGTGGCGTTACTTCGTGAGCTTCGTCGATCCCGCGGACGGCCGCTGGTGCGTCGAAGCGTTGCGCGCACCGCGGCTCGACGCGCTCGACCCCGCGAAGTCGCGCCGGGTGTTCACCGCGTCGCCGTTCGGCCTCGAGGGCGTGAAGGACCCGTGGCTCTTCGAGAAGGACGGCGTGTTCCACCTGTTCCTCAGCGTCGCGGTGCCCACGGCGCGCACCCACGCCGGATCGCACTCCACGCTCGACATCTTCAACACCGGCGAATGCGTCAGCGCCACCGCGCTCGCGACGTCGCGCGACCTTGAGCGGTGGGACTGGCGCGGCGTCGTGCTGAAGCCCGGCGCGACCGGTTGGGACAGTTATTGCCAGCGCATCAACAGCGTCGTTTCCAGCGGCGGACGGTGGCTTGCGTTCTACGATGGCAGCGCGAGCGAATCAGAGAACTACGAGGAGCGCACGGGCCTCGCCGCTTCAACAGACCTGCTGCACTGGACACCGCTCACGCCGGGTGGCCCCGCGTTCACCAGCCCGCACGCGTCCGGTTCGCTGCGCTATCTCAGCGCCGTGACCGTGGGCGACCGGGCGCATCTGTTCTACGAGTGCGCCCGCGCGGACGGCGCGCACGAGTTGCGCTTCGCGATGTGCGACGCCTCGTCGCTGGCGTTGAAGGAGTGAGCAGGCAGCTTCGCCTCACCACTGATGGAATCGCTGCCCGACTACTTGCGCGTGTCGCGTGAATCGCTCGGTCACGGCGCGCCTGTAAAGGTTTGCGTGCTCGGCGACATGGCGTCCATCGCGCGCGACCTCGCCGATGCGATGAAGGCGGAGATTTTGGAAGCCCGCTCGCAAGGCCGCGCGGCGACGCTCATCGTGCCGGTCGGCCCGGTGGACCACTGGCCCCTGCTCGCCAGGTCCATCAACGACGAGCGCATTGATTGTCGCGAGACGGTTTTCGTGCAGATGGACGAATACCTCACCGACTCCGATGTGTGGGTCGACGAGTCGCATCCGCTGAGCTTCCGCGGCTACTTGAAGCGCGCGTTCTACGATCTGCTCGATCCCGCACTCGCGCCGCTGCCGGAGAACCGCGTCTGCCCCGACCCGCGCGACTGCGGCGCGGTGCAGCGGCTCATTGACGCGCGCGGCGGCGTGGACGCGACTTTCGGCGGCATCGGCATCAACGGGCACATCGCATTCAATGAACCGCCTGAGCCGGGCGAAACTTCGACCGTTGAGCAATGCGCCGCGCTGCCCACGCGCGTGCTGGGGCTCTCGCGCGAGACTCGCACCATCAACGCGAATACCGTCGGCGGCAGCATCGAGGTCATCCCGCGCCGCGCGGTGACGGTGGGCATGAAGGAAATCCTCGCGTCGCGCCGCGTGCGGCTCTACTGCAACCGCCCGTGGCAGAGCGCGGTCGTCCGGCGCGTGTTGCACGGACCGGTCGCGCCCGGGTGTCCCGCGTCGCTCATCCGACTGCACGCGGACGCGAGCATCACGGTGGCGGATTTCGTGGCGGCGTTGCCCGACATCCGGCTGCGATGACGCGGCTCAGTCCGGCAACGGCGCGCCCTTCGTCTCCGGCAGGAACTTCAACACCACGAGCCCCAACAGGAACGTCAGCGCGAGCAGCGTGACCGCGAGCCGCAGGTCCATTCCGGGAAGCCCCTTGAGCCAGCCGGCGAACACGAGCGCGCCCGCCGACAGGATGCGCCCGCCGTTGAAGCAGAAGCCCGTGCCCGTCGCGCGCAGATGCGTCGGAAACAACTCGGGAAAGTAAATCGCGTAGCCCGCGTGGATGCTGAGCGTGAGGAAGCCATACACCGGCAGCAACAGCAGCAGCGCCTCGTAGCTTTGCGGCAGCCAGCACACCACCGGCACGATGCACAGCGCAAGCACGTGCATGAGCGCGAATGCCCGCTTGCGCCCGAGCCGCGCCGCAAGCGGGCCGAAGAACAGCAGCCCGAGTCCGCCGCCCGTCGCCTGCACGTAGCCGTAGGCGACCTTGGCTTTTTCCGCGGCGACCTTCGCGTCCGTGCCGTGGCGGAGGAGAAACTCGCGCGCCAGATCCTGTCCCGCGATGACCACTCCCCAAAACGTGCTGAGCCCGACCGCCGCGAGCAGCAAGCCGAGCAGGGCGCGGCCACGCCAGCGCGGGTCGCCGAGGAGTTCGCCGAGGCTGCCGCGATTCACCGGCTCGCCGCGCGCGGATTTCTCGGCGAGTGCGGTCCAGCGCTCGGGTTCCTTCACGCTCGCGCGCACCCACAGCACGAGCAGCGCGGGCAGGATGCCGATGAGATACGCGTGCCGCCACTCGGCGCCGACCCACAAGCCCGCCCACGCGGCCATCCACGTGCCGAGAATGCTCGTCGAGTGGAAGATCGCCGACGCGTGTGTTCGCGCGTGCTGTGGAAACACCTCGGCCACGAGCGCCGCGGCCACCGACCATTCGCCGCCGACGCCCATCGCCACGAGGAACCGCAGCACGGCCACCTGCCACAGCGAGTCCGCGAAATACGTGAGCCCGCTGAACACCGAATACATCAGGATGGTCACGACCATCGTCGGCCGCCGGCCCCAGCGGTCCGCGAGCGAGCCGAAGAGAATGCCGCCGAGCGTCCCGCCCGCGAGGAACACGCCGAGGAAAAAATCCCCGTAGCGTTTGATGTCCGCCTCCGTCGCGCCCGGGCCGAGAATGTCCGCGAGCATCTGCTGGCGCGTGATGTTGAAAATCTGCCCTTCGAAGGTGTCGAAGACCCAGCCCGCCGACGCGATCGCAAGCACAAGCCACTGGTAGCGCGAGACGCCTTGATACCATCGCGATGGAGGGGCCGGCGCGGGGTTGTTCATGAGGATGCGCGATGCTGGCGCGAACAGGCCGGCGCGGGCAAGGCGAATGACCCGCGGGTGGCTCCCAAAGGCACCGCGACTCGCGACACTTTATTCTTCCGGGGCGCGGGGCGCATTCCTACGCTGCGGCCCAATCGCGATGCCCGCGCCACCTCCACCGCTACCCGAGGGTCCGCCTCCACTGCCGGAGGTGGCGTCGAACGCGGCGCGTTTTCACGCGCTGGACAGCTTGCGCGCGGCCGCGATGCTCCTGGGCGTATACCTGCACGCGGCCATTTCGTTCATGACGCTGAACATTCCCGACTGGGCGGCGCAGGATGTGAAGCGGCATCCCGTCTTCGATCTTTCCGTCGGCGTCATCCACGGCTTCCGCATGCAGTTGTTCTTTTTGATCGCGGGATTCTTCGGCCACATGCTCCTCGAACGGCTCGGGCGCGACGCTTTCATCGCGCACCGCGCGAAACGCATCGGTCTGCCCTTCGTGCTGGGGCTCGTGACGATTTCTCCGCTGGTCGGTCTCGCGTGGTCCATGGACAAGGGCTGGCTCGCGAAGTTCTTCGCCGGGGGATTCATCATCTCGGTGTTCATCCCCTGGCACCTGTGGTTCTTGTATTACCTCTGCATCGTCTACGCGGCGGCGGCGGGACTCGGCGCGCTCCTGGCGAAGCCGGGCGCGCGGGAATTCGCAACGTCGCTCGACCGCGCCTTTGGTGCGGTCGCGGGGAAGTTGTGGACTCCGTTCCTGCTCGCCGTGCCCGCGTTTCTGCTGCTCCTCACGTCGCGCCAATGGGGCGAGATCGAGCCGATGCCGGGCGTGTCGCTTCTGCCGAGTCCGCGCGCGCTGGTGTATTACGGGATGTTCTTCGGCTTCGGGTGGTTTCTTCACCGGCACGTGGAATTGCTCGACGCCATCAAGAGGCAGGCATGGATTTGTGCCGTGCTTGCGATTCCGTTCTGGCTGATGCACGCCGGGGCGCTCGTCGCGCAGGGGACCGCGCCCAAGCTGCTGCACCCCGCGCTCAAGGCGCAGGCGTGCCTGGGCTCGGCGCTTTATGCGTGGCTCGCGACATTTGGCGTGATGGGGTTGTTCCTGCGCTTTGCGGATGTGTCGCGGCCGTGGATTCGCTACCTGTCGGACTCGGCCTACTGGGTTTACCTCGCGCACCTGCCGGTGGTCGTGATGCTGCAGGTGCTGGTGTCGAAGTGGCAGATGAATGTATTCGCGAAGTTCGCGCTGCTGATGACCATCGCGCTCGCGGTGCTTTACGGAAGCTACCACTGGTGCGTCCGCTACACGGTCGTGGGGACGTTGCTCAACGGCCCGCGATCGCGCGACTGCACACCCACCCAATCATGATCCACGTCATCGCCACGATTGAACTCAACCCGGGCAGGCGCGGGGAATTCCTCGCTGAACTGCGGGCGCTCGTGCCGACGGTGCTTGCCGAACCGGGCTGCATCGCATACGGCCCGGCACTGGACGTTGCGACGAACGCCCCGGCGCAGGGAGGCGCGCGCCGATGTGGTCTCGATCGTCGGGCGATGGGCGGACCTTCCCGCGCTCGAAGGCGTTCGGGGACGCGATGCAGACCTTCAACGGAGCACTCCGGCGCGGCGAGCCGCTTCGATGGACTTCTCGGGCGTTTCGTGCAGCACCGCCTGCCAGCCGCGCGTTTGCGCCGTCTCAATGTTCTCCGGCCGGTCGTCGAGGTAGAACAACCCGCCCCCGCGCAATGTCGTGACGCCTTCGACCGCCTCGTAGAGCCGCGGGTCGGGCTTCATCGCGCCGTGCTCGTAGGAGAGCACGAGCGCATTGAACTGGTGCATGAATGGAAACCGCGCGCGAAGGTGTCGCACGGCGAGTTCGTTCGTGTTCGAGAACGCAAACGTCGGCACGCCCTGTGAGACGAGCCGCTCCAGGAGCGCGACCATCGGCGCGATCGGCGTGAAGATGTCCGCGAACACCCCGGCGAACTCGTCCAGGGTCCCTCGAAACCCGCTCCGCGACTGCACCTCGGCGAAGAACTCCCGCGTCGTCATCGCTCCGGACTCGTAGCGGTGCAACAAGCTCGACTGATCGAGCAGCGCGCGCAATTCGCCGCCCGACATGTCGCTCCGTGCCGAGAGCGCCCGCGCCATGATGCCGTAGTCAAAGTCGACGAGGACCTTGCCGAGATCGAAAATGGCGGCGCGCGCGCGGAGCATCGACACGCGCGACGGAACACAAAGCGCGGCCCGGCGGCAAGCCTGAGATCGACGGGAACGACTCCGTAATTTTCCTTCCAACGATTTCCCGGATTGGCTACAAGACGCTCGTGAACCCGGAAGAGCAACAGGGAGCTGGGGAGTCGACGGAAGCCGCCGCAGGCGCGGCGACCGACGTCGCGGCCGCGACGGGCCCCGGTTTCAAAATCTGGGCGGTGGACGATGTCGTCTACGGCCCGGTCGATTTGCCGACCCTCGTCGAATGGATCGCGGACGAGCGCGTGCTCGCCGACACGTGGATCTTCTCCGAGAAAGCCGACAGCTGGCACAAGGCCAGCGCGCTCCCGGACACCAAGGGCCGCTTTCAGGGCGGCGGTTCGCCGGCCTCCGCGCCGGCACAGGCCAGCCCGCTCATTGCCGGCATCAAGCCCGGCCATCTTCGCCGCGTGAAGATTCTCTCCGACATGACCGACCAGCAAATCGGCCGGTTCGCGCAGTTCATGGAAGTCGTCCAGGCCGCGCAATTCCGCGAGATCGTCAAGAAGGGCGAACCCGGCGACTCCATGTTTCTCATGCTCGACGGCGAGGCGCGCGTGCGCACGTTTGTCGGCGGCAAGGAGAAAATCCTCGCGACGCTGCGCGTCGGCGAGTTTTTCGGGGACATGGCGCTCTTCGACCACGGCCCCCGCGCCGCGGATGTCGTGGCCAACCTCAACTGCACCCTGCTCAAGATTTCCGCTGACTCGCTCATGCGCCTCACGACAGAGGCTCCCGAGCTCGCCACGCCGTTCCTGGTGGCGATTTGCCGCACGCTCACCTCACGCATCCGCGCAGACAACAAGCGCTTCACCGACATGATAGCCATGAGCGCGGCCTCGGGACGGGGCGGCTGATTCGCGACGCGGCGGTGGAAGAAGTGGTGCGCAAGGCGGGGCTCGAACCCACAACCTTCGGCTCCGGAGGCCGACGCTCTATCCAATTGAGCTACTCGCGCGAACGCGCGGAAGATGTCCCACGTCTCCGGCACTGGCAAGCAGTTTGGCCGTGTGGGCACCCCGCGGGGTTCACGCCGACCCCGAGATTGATTTCAAATCCGCGCGCACCTGCTCGTAAGTCGTGCTGAACGCCGCCACGGCCGGGTCCGGCTCGACGCCCCGCGATTTGCACGCCGCGCGATAACAGCCCGGCCACCAGTTGCGATGCTGCGTGAGGCCCTTCTCGCGCCAGCCCGACCAGTTCATCAGCACCTTGGACCAGCAGTCGTCGCCGTATTTCACGGCCGTCTTCGGGTCGGTGAATTCCGGCAGATACCAGTCCCGGCCGATGCGCGCGTGCAGCACCTCGTCCGCCCAGTCGTAATCCTGGAACAGCGCGGACAGGCCGTTGCCCGATGCGAGGCCGACCTCCCACTCGAAGCGCTTGCCGTTGCGCGGCATGAGGCCCTGTTCGATGAAGTAGAGGACGGCGTGCCGCTCGAGCGGCGTGAGCTGCGTGTTGAGGCCGAGCGACCACGTGAAATTCACCATCACCTCGCGCGGCCAGTCCACGCCCGCCTGCACGAAGCCCACCTCGCCCATCATCGCGTGGCGCGCCTCGTCCCAGAGCTGCCGCGTCATGTCGCGGTAATACCCCCACGGCTTGCCGCGCGTCTCGGTGATGATGCTCGCCATCATCTCCGGCACGTCAATTTCGCGGAGCCGCTTGTAAAACATCATCAGCGTCTTGGGCTCCGCGGGCATGGACTGGTCGTAGAGGAACACCTCCGCGTTCACGCCCATGTTGTAGGGGTCGGGGAAGCGCCCGTCGCGGCGCGGCGTGCCGTCGTAGCGGAACGGCTTGGCGGAATGCACGCGCGCGGGAAGCGTGATTGCTTCGCCAGGGCGGGACGCGGCAACGCACGCCTCGAGCACGGCAAGCCACGGCGCGAGCGCAGCGCGGCTCGGCGCGTCCACAAGGCACGGCACGGCCTTCGCGCCGAAGTCGAGCATGTCGCCCACCTCGAGCAGGGCGAAGCGGCACACGCGCACACTCGGCGCGTCCACAAGCGGGTTCGTGGCCGCGATGTGCGATTCGAGCCCGGCCTTCAGCGCGGGCAGCGCCTGCTCATAAAGGCCGAGCAGCAGTTCTCCCGTTGTTGGCGCCGCGAGGATTTCGTCGCAGAGGATTTCCAGTGCGGCGTGCGGCACCTCCTCGAGCCCGTAAGGCGGCTCGCGCATCTCGGTCACGCGCTTGCGCAACGCGGCGGTGTGCTCGGCGCAGTAGTGCGCGTGCAGGCTGAAGGCGCTCTTGAGCTCGTAGACGGGCTCCGCCGTGATGCGCGCCGTGAACACCTGGTGCAACCGGCGGAACAGATAGTGCAGGCGCTTGAGCTGCGCGACACACGCTTCGACGGACAGGCCGGGCTTCATCGCTTCGGCCATCGTGCACAACCCGCCGAGCGCGGGCAGGCCGTGGAGCGGTTTGTAATCGGCGGCGTGGGATGGCGGCGCGGCGGTCGGGTTCATGGGCTTGAAATGCTCCGCGAAGACTACCACCCGCGCGGACCGGACACGAACCGATTTCCGGCCGAAACACCGGCCCGCGATGGGCCCGCAGCCATCAAGCTGCGCGCACTACCAGTCCAGCCGAAGAAGACGCACAAGGTCCGTGCCCGCGACACGTCCATCCCAAAACCCTGCGAGATAAGCCGCCGCCCCGGGCGCGGGACAATTACAAAGTCCGCGCGGGCGCGGGCCTTGCGCGGAGCTTCGCGCTCTGGTAGCACTGCCGCATGCACGTCGCCGAGAGGCCCCCGGCCGGAGAGCCGCCGTCGGAGAAGGCGTTGTGGGTGTCGGCGGTGAAGTGGGTGCTGATCGTGCTCATCCTCGTGACGGCGATGGTGCTCCTCTTCAAGTCCTGCCGGGGACCTGTGGACATGGTGGATGCCGCGACGAAGGGCGGCGCGGAAATGGTGAACCAGGCCGGCAAGGCCGGCGCGGAGGTCATCCGCGAGGCGGGCAAACAACTCGCCACCGTTGCCGCCGCGTTCAAACAGGGGACCATCACGCGGACCTTTGAAAGCCATCGCACGTCGGTGAATCCACAACTCCGCCTGCAAGTCGCGGAACTCAAGGAGACGGCGGTCTTCACGCAGCGCAGCTCGGCGAGAACGGGCTTCGGGCTGATCCCGCTGCCGGATGTGTTCGTCGAGGCGCGCGCGCCGGTCGAGTGCACCTACTACCTCGATCTCGCGGGCGAGTGGCGCTTCGAGCTCGTGAACGGACTCGTGCGCGTGACCGCGCCGGCCATCCGGCACAACACTCCCGCCGTGGACGCGTCGCGCATCACCTACGAGGTCCGCAAGGGCAGCGTGATCCGCGACCACGCGAACGCGATGGACGAGTTGAAGAAATCCATCAGCGGCCTCGCGCAGGAACGCGCGGGCGAGAACATCCAGCTCGTGCGCGAGACGTGCCGGAGGCAGGCGTGCGAGTTCGTGGAGACGTGGCTCGCAAAGAACTTCGCGGACGGCGCGAAGCAGCACGTGAAGGTGATCTTCGCGGACGAAGCCGGCGCCGTGGTGCTGCCGGGCGCAAAGTTCTGACCGGCGAACCCGGGGACGCCGCCGCTCAGCCGTAGATGCCGAGCGGCTTGAGCCCGTGGTCCGGGAAAATCCGGGACAGCGCCGCGCCCGCGCCATGCCGCGCGAGGATGGGCGCGAGCACGTCGCGGTAATTTGTGGTCACGGGCAGGTCGCCGGGGCCTTCGAGAACGTCATCGGTCAGGCCGGGCCACGTGCCATAAACGCGGCCACCCTTCACACCGCCGCCCGCGAGGAACATCACGCTGCCGCGCCCGTGATCGGTGCCGAGCGCGGAGTTTTCGAAAAACCGCCGGCCAAACTCGGTCATCACCACGACCGAGACGGTCTCAAGCATCACACCGAGGTCGCGCATGAAGGCCGAGAGCCCGCGCGAGAGCTGCATCATCCGCGGGTCCATGACGAACCCCTGCTGGAAGTGCGAGTCCCACCCGTCGAGGTCGAGCGTGGCGGCCTCGAGGCCGACGCGCGCCTTGACGAGCTGGGCGATCTGCTGCAAGCCGCGGCTGTAATCGCCCGTCTCGTATTCGGCGCCGTGCGCGGGCGAATAGGGCGTCTTTCGAAGAGCCTCGATTTTTCGCAGCGCCCCAAGCGTGTCGCGTCCCGCGGCGGCGAGCGCGTCCTGCCCGCCTTCGTAGAGTTTCTCGAGGCCGAGTCGAAACTTCCGCGCGTCGCGGCCGAAAGAAAAATCCGCGAGCGACCGGAGCACAGTCACGCTCGGCGCGCCGCGGAGGCTTTCCGGGAGCTGCTGCCCGAGCGCGATCGCGGAGAGCGCGCCGTCCGCGGCGGGCGTCTTGCAACGGAGAAAACGCCCGAGCCATCCGCCCGCCACGATGCCGCCGTGCTCCATCAAGTCCTGCGCCTCGAAGTGCGACCGCGTGGAATCCTCGGAGCCCGCGGCGTGGACGATCCCAAGCTGGCCGGAGTCAAAACCGGGCTTGAGTTCCTTGAGCAGCGGATGGAGCGCGAAAAACCCGTCGAGCCTGAGCGCGCCGGATTCCTTGAGCGCGATGCGCGGGCGGGCCTTGTGATAGCCGGCGTCCTGCACGGGCGCGACCATGTTCAAGCCGTCCGCGCCGCCGCGCAGGAAGATGATCACCAGCGTGCGGAGTTCGTCGCGGTTGCCGGAGATGTGGGCTTGGAGTTTCGCGCGCATCGTGTCAGCAGCGCTGGAAGCCGGGCGAGGCGAGCAGGAGCGCGACGCCCTCGCCGCTCTCGTGATAGCTCGCGGATTCGGCGGGCGTCGGCTTGCGCCCGAGCAGGTGGGCCATCACGCCGTCGTCACCGCCGAAGGCTTCGCGCAGCGTGTCGAGGTTCACTTTCGTTTTCGCAACGTGGTTCTGGCAGAGTTCCGTGGCGAAATTCCAGCGCCACAGCATCGTGCCGAGCCACGGCGAGGCCTCTTCGGGAAATCCATCGGGCGTCGGATACGTGAACGGCGCGTGGCCCATGCGCAGCAGGATTTGCACAAGCTGCCGGGGCGCTTCGGTCTCCGCGTCGGTCGCGCGCAGCGCCGAGACGATGTAATGGAACGGGCGCTTGAGCTTGGCCCCGCGCGCGGCCCAGAACTCCGGCGTGGCGAAGAGCGCGCGCAGCGTCTCGCGGATGTCGCTGCCGCTCGCGGTGAACGCGGCGGCGACCGACTCGACGGCCGGCGCCGGCGGTTCGTCCGCGATGAACCGGCGGCAGAGCTTCTGCGCGATGTAGCGCGCCGTCGCGGGATGGCTGAGCAGGATTTCCAGCACGCGCTCGAGTTCCCACTCGCCGCGGCGGAATTGTTCCTCCTTCTTCAGCGGGGCCGGCCATGCGTCGATGGTTTTCCCGAGGATGACCTTCCCGTCCTTGTCGTGAAGATGCGGATGGAACTCCACCCGGCCAAGCCCGAAGCCCTTCGAGCCCGGCCCGCGCACGGTCCAGCCCGTGAGCGCGCGCGCGACTTCCATCACGTCCTGCTGCGTGTAGCCGCCGTGGACGCCGAGCGTGTGAAGCTCGAGCAGTTCGCGCGCGTAGTTCTCGTTCGGGCGGTCCTCGGGTCGGGCCTTGCGATTCTCGCGGCCGTCGAGGTAGCAAAGCATCGCCGGGCTGAGCGCGCTCGCCCGGACCATCTCGCTGAACCGCCCCAGCGCATGCGCGCGGATCACGTCGCGGTCGTCCGCCGTCTTGAGCCAGCCGCAGTCGCCCTTCGACGGGTCGATGTTGAAGTGGTCGCTCCAGAACTGGACCATCACCTCCCAGAGCTGGCGCTCGCTGTGGATGGCGCGCGTGAGCGTCGCGCGTTGCAACTCGTCGAGCAGGATCCGCTCGCGGTATTCGAAGAGTTCGCCGACCGGTTCGCCCAAAGTCTCGAACGTCCGCACGGCGTGCCCGGCATAATCGTCCTCGATGCGATGCGGGTCGAGTTGCTCCTCGAGGAACGCGCGCGCGGCCTCGTCGGGTGTGGCGCGGAGTTTCGTCACGCGCTCGTAATCACCGGGGCGCGCGCCGAACGTGACGCGGTTCAAGACGTGCGAGACGGGGTCGATGGAATCGGACAGCGGCGCGCGGAACGGACCCTTCGCCCGGGGACGCTGCGTCTGAAACGGGAGCACCGACCGCAGCGGCTTCGGCACGTCGCAACCCGCCGCGGCGGCCACCGCGGCGCCCGCGCCTGCGCAAAGGAACTGCCGCCGGTCGAGTTTCACGATGTGGCGGAACCCGCGGCGATGGTCGGCGGCGGCGTCATCGGCGACGGTTGTGGAACCGCTGTCGCGCCGCGCCTCGACTCGCGGATCGAAAGCACCGCGGCGGCGAAACCCGACACAAGCGTCCAGAGGGTCAGGGCGAACCACCCGAAGAACGGCAGCAGAAACGTGAGCACCAGCACCACGCCGCCACGCAGCACGCGGCGCCACGGCTGTTGTTCATCCGACGGCGACGCGAGCCCCTGCCCGATGCGCAGGCACAAGCCCGCCGAGCCGATAAAGCCGATCAGCGCGCTGCCCGCGATCACTCCGATCCCAAGCATCACCACCACCGGGTTGTTCAGTTTCAGGAGCCCGATGGCGATCAGGACGAGCGGGAGGACCATCAGCAGTCCGAGAAAAGTGAGGCGGAACGGACGCCGGTATTGTTCCGCGGCGCGGGCGACGACGTTGGGGCAGAGCGCCGATGCCGCCAGCCAGTAGGCGACGAACATGAGCATCGTCCCGAGAAATCCAACCACCCACGCAAGCACAGTTGCCATTGTCATAATCAGGTTTCCTCTCGACTGCCGTCGTTTCTGGACATGCTGACAACACGCGGCCGCGCCGGAAAGTTTCGCCGGGAATTCCGCAAGGGTCCCGGTGAATCGAACCCGGCGCGACTGCCCGCACGAGACGGTCGCTCCGCTAGCGCTTCTTCTCTTCGAGCAGCCGGCGCATCTCGGCCATCGCGCGGCGCATCTCGGCGATCTCGGCGCGGAGTTCGTTGACCTGCGCGGCAAGGTCGCCGCCACGCTCGCCCTCGCGGGGCGCGGCATCGCGTCGCGGGGCGCCTTCGCGCCGGGCTTCCTCGCGGCCGCGGGCGACCTTGTCCGGCGCGGGCTTTTCGCGTTCGCCATCCCGGGCGCGTTCCTGGGCGGTGGAGGTGGGCGCCGTGGCAATGATGGACGCGGCGAAAAGGGCAAACGAGGTGGTTTTCATGGGCCGCAGTTGTTCCGGATTGTGGCGAGAATCCCCGTTCCGATTCAGGCTGTCAACACCGGGGGAAGCGGCGGTTTCGGGTCCAAGCGTCTTGTGCTGCGAGTTGTCGCCGGTCGCAGCGTGACCGGTGCCACCATTCTCTTACTTCACCCGCTTCAATTGCAACCCGTCCACCACCACGTAGCCGTCGGTGTCCTTGTTCGAGATGGTCACGGTGGTTTGCCTGCCGGCGGGGAGCTGGAACTTGCCGAGCGGGAGGAGCGGCTGGGTCTTTTGGTTCACGGTCACGGTCCGGGTCGCGCCGGCGGCGGTGCTGACGGTCACGGGGACGTTGCTCGCGCGGTTCGGGTTCGGCGTGCTGAGGAGGATGAGTTCGTATTCGCCGGCGTCCTTGATGTCGGGCGTGAAGGTGAGCGTGGCGCCGCCCTTGTTCGCGTTGCCGTCGTGCGCGTAGCCGGTGCCCGCGCGATACGCGACGGAGGCCGAGTGCGACCAGTCGCCGGTCTGCTTCGCGTCGGCGTCGTCGAGGATAATGCCGTCGAGTTTCACGTCGAGCTTGCCGCCGCCGGCGCCCGCAGTCGCGGGGCCTTTCCATTCGAGGACTTGTTTGTCGGCGAGCAGGCGGGCGCGAAGTTTGTCGTAGTTCACCTTCTGCACGGGGACATTGTCGTCCATCGCGATGGCAGCGGCGGTGGCGGCGCTTTGGCCGAGGATCATGAAGACGGGTTCCATGCGGATGCTGCCGTAGGCGATGTGCGACGAGCTGAGGCACACGGGCACGAGGAGGTTTTCGCACTGCGCCTGCCTGGGAATGATGGCGCGATAGGAGACGGGGTAGGGCTTCATCGGCGCGACTTGCACGTCGCCCTCGTTCTCGACGCGGCCGTTCTTCACGATGCGCTGGCAATTGTGCGAGTCCATGTTGTAGGCGGCGAGGCTGACGGGGTCGTTCACGATTTCCTGCGCGCGGCAGTGCTTCTCGGTCATCACGATTTCACCGATGAGGCGGCGGCCCTCACGCACGTAGAGTTCGCGCGGCCAGCCGGCGGTGTCGGTGAACTCGTCCTTCGCGGGGCCCCACGTCTGCATTTCGAGGCGCATGTCCTCGGGCACGCGCGGGTCGGTGGCCATGAAGGTGATGAAGCCGCGGATGTAGTCCTCGTGCTCGCGGCGGATCGCGTCGCGCCGCTCGTAGCCCGCCCCGGGGAAGTCCCAGTTCGCGCCGATGAAGTCGGTGGAGAAGCCGCCGTTGTTGTTGATGTCGGTCTTGTGGTTGGGCATCCAGATGGGGTTCCAGAATTGCGCGAGGCGCGGCTGCTTGTTCGCGGCGACGAGCGCGACGCAGTAGCGGCCGAGCAGCTCGAACTTCGCCGCGTCGTAATCCGCGGGCGGCGTGACGGGCAGCTTGCCGTTCGCGGCCTTCACGAGCGCGTCGAACTTCGCCTGGGGCATCGCGGCGGGTTTCGCCGCGGGCAGGCGGTTGCGTTCGTCGGTGGTGAAGCAGAGGCGGTAGTTGTAGGTCTGCACGCGCGCGTCGCCGTCGCCCGGCTTGCCGCCGTCGCCGGGCTGGATGAAGGGCAGCAATCCGCTCGACGGGTCGCCCGGTTTCATGAACGGATCCACCGGCACGGTGAACTGGTGGTGCGGCGTCTGCGCGCGGATGCCGTTGAGCGTCTCGCCGTAAGTGGCGTTCGACTCGCGGCCGATGTGGTAGCTCACGCCGGCCTTCGCGAGCAGGTCGCCCTCGTAAGTGGCGTCTATGAACATCTTCGCGCGGTAGGTGTTGCCCGGCTGCGTGGCGAGCTCGGTGATGCGCGCGCCGGATTTCTTCACCGCGGTGAGCCGCTGCTGCGTGTGCACGGGAACCTTCGCCTCGCGCAGCATGTCGAGGAAGACCGCCTCGGCGACCTTGGGCTCGAAGGTCCACATCGTCGCGTCCGCGCCTGTGAGCGAACTCGCGCCGGCCTGTCCGCCGCGGCGCCGCGCGAAATACTGCGCGGCCGTTTCGAGCTTCCACGCCGACTCCTTCGCGTAGTGCTGCGCAAGCCGGTGGTAGAACTCGCGCGAGACGCCGCCGACGGCGGCCTTGTTGCCGATGTCCGTCGCGCCGAGCCCGCCCGTGGTGAGGCCGCCGAGATAGTTCGACGGCTCGACAAGCACGACGGACTTGCCCATGCGCGCCGCCTGCACCGCGGCCGCGATGCCGCCGGACGTGCCGCCGAAGACACAAAGGTCGGCCTGGACCACGTCCGCGGCGGAAAGCGGCGCGGCGCCGGACAGCGCCGCCGCGGCGACGATTGCGGCAGCACACGAGGGGAATCTGTTTCGCATGGGCTGAGTTCACCGCATCGGACGGTCGTGTCAACGCGGGAGATTGGGCGGGGGCGGGCCGGATTGCGCCAGCTTCCAACTTGCATCTCGCGCGGCGGATTCCTAGCCTCCCGCCCTGTCACCCGACTGGCTCGCCGCCCCAAAATGAAAAACGCGCGTTTCCACTTCCACCGGACCTGCCTCCGTGCCCCGACACGGTTCGCCTCGCTGCTCGCGCTCGCCGCGAGTGCGGCTTGTGCGGCCGACTTGCTCCCGCCCGGGCATCGGCCCATGCCGCTCGGCGCGCACGCTCTTGTCGGCGGCAGGGTGGTTGTGAAGCCAGGACAAACTTTTGACGAGGCGAACGTCATCATCCGCGACGGGCTCATCACGGCGGTCGGCGTCAATGCGGCCGTGCCCGCCGACGCGCGCGTGTGGGACTTGAAGGGCGCGACGATTTACGCCGGCTTCATTGATGCCTATCTCACGATGGGCACGAACGTCTCCGCCGTCGCCACCACGATGACCGAGCCCATCGGCGAACTCACGAGCGGCATCAACTTCTTCGGCGTGCCCGGCCAGGAACGCGACCCCGGCAATCCCGGTCCCGGCTACGAACTCGCGCGCATCACGCCCGAGAAGCGCGCCGCGTCCGACTATTCGCCGAACGCGCGCGCGCTCGAGTCGCTGCGCGAAGTCGGTTTCACCGCCGGCAGCGCCACGCCTGCGCGCGGCATCCTGCGCGGCACGAGCGCATTCGTCCTGCTCAGCGACGTGAACCCCAACACAGCCATCCTCAAGCCCGATGTCTTCCAGCACGTCGCCTTCGAGTCCGCGCCCCGCCCGGCCGACCCGAACGCGCAGACGCCGTTCCCCGGCTCGCTCATGGGCGTCATCGCCGCGGTGCGGCAGAGCTTCTTCGACGCGCGGCATTACTTCCTCGACCATGCCGATTACGAGAAGAAGCCCGCGGGCCGCAAGCGCCCCGACTTCAACCCCGCGCTCGAAGCCCTCGAACGCGCCATCACGAAGAAAACCACCGTCGTGTTCGAGCCCGGCAGCGTGTTGATGGTGGACCGCGCCGCGCGAGTGGCCGCGGAGGCTGGCGTGAACTTCCACGTCGTCGCGAGCGGACAGGAATGGCGCCGGCCCGACATGATGCAGGCCGTGAACTCGGCGTTCATCGTGCCGGTGAACCTGCCCGCCGCGCCGCGCATGCCCGACGAGGACGACTGGCACAGCGTCTCGCTCGACACGCTCCGCGCGTGGGACTGGGCGCCCGAAAATCCCGCGTTGCTCCGCTCGCTCGGCAAGGAAGTCGCGCTCACCACGCACGGCCTCGCGGACAAGCGCAGCTTCCGCCGCAACCTCCAACAGGCCGTGGACCGCGGCCTGTCCGAGAACGACGCGCTCGCGGCCCTCACGACCGTGCCCGCGAAACTCTGCGGCGTGGACGCGCAACTCGGCACGATCGAGCCCGGCAAGATCGCAAACCTCACCGTCGTCGAGGGCAGCTACTTCAACCCCGACGCGCGCGTGCGCGAAGTTTGGATCGACGGCCGCCACCTGCCGAACGCGCCCGCCGCCAGCCGCCGGCCGCCCGGCGCGAAAGCCGCCGCTGGCGCGGAAAAAGGAAAGGACGACAAGGGCGCGAAGGGCTCGCCGAAGGGCGCCGAGCTGCGCGAACTGCTCAAGAAGCGCGACGCGCAGCCGCCACAGAAGAACCGCGGCCCTCTCGCGTCCCCGCGCGGCGTGCTCATCGGCGGCGCGACTGTGTGGACTTCGGCCGCGGCCGGCCGCGTCGAGAAGGCCGACCTTTACGTGGCCGATGGGAGGATTCAGGCGGTCGGCCCGAACATCGCCGCGCGCGTCCGCGTCGGGCCGGACACGCTCATCCT
Source organism: Verrucomicrobiota bacterium (assembly GCA_016871675.1). Taxonomy (NCBI): domain Bacteria; kingdom Pseudomonadati; phylum Verrucomicrobiota; species Verrucomicrobiota bacterium. The sequence goes on along the minus strand of VHCN01000002.1, from coordinate 3,136 downwards.
CGCGGGCGAGGGCTGGCACATCACGCCGGGCATCATTGATTGCCACAGCCACAGCATGATCCTCGGCGGCGTCAACGAGGGCACCCTCCCGTCGTCCGCGATGGTCCGCATCGGCGACGTGGTGAACTCGGAAACCGCGAATCTCCACATGCAACTCGCCGGCGGCGTGACGACGGCGAACAACCTGCACGGCTCGGCGAATCCGATCGGCGGCCAGAACGCCGTGATCAAGCTGCGCGACGGCGCGAGTCCCGAGGCGTTGAAGTTCGCGGGCGCGCCCGAGGGCATCAAGTTCGCGCTCGGCGAAAACGTGAAGCAATCCAACTGGGGCGACCGCAACACGACGCGCTTCCCGCAGACCCGCATGGGCGTGCCGACGTTCATGCAGAACCGCTTCATCGCCGCGCAGCAATACCTCAAGGCACAAGACGATGCCGCCCGCAACGGCACGCCCGCGCCGCGCCGCGACCTCGAGCTCGAGGCCGTCGGCGAGATCATCCGCGGCACGCGGCTCATCCATTGCCACAGCTACCGGCAGGATGAAATCGTCGCGTTCCTGCGGACGATGGAGGGCTTCGGCGTGCGCGTGGCGACGCTCCAGCACGTGCTCGAGGGCTACAAGGTCGCCGACGAAATCGCGCGGCACGGCGCGGGCGGCTCGTGCTTCAGCGACTGGTGGGCCTACAAGTTCGAGGTCTATGACGCCATCCCGCACGCGGGCTCGCTCATGCACAGCCGCGGCGTGGTGGTGTCCTTCAACTCCGATTCGAGCGACCTCGCGCGCCGGCTCAACATCGAGGCGGCGAAGGCCGTGAAATACGGCGGCACCTCCGAGACAGAGGCGCTCAAGTTCGTCACGCTCAACCCGGCGAAGCAGCTCCGCATTGATGCGCGCACCGGCTCGCTCGAACCGGGCAAGGACGCCGACTTTGCCGTGTGGAGCAAGTCCCCGCTCGACTCGACGACGGTGTGTTTGCAGACGTGGATTGACGGGAAGAAATACTTCGACCGCGCGCTCGTGCCCGCGCGCACCGACTCGCTCGCGAAGGAGCGGAACGACCTTGTGGCGAAGGCGAAGAAGGCCGCGCAACTCGGCGGCGGCGCCGGAGCGGGCGCCGAGGCGACGGAAGCCGCGCAGGCGCTGTTCTTCATCCCCGCGCTGGAGATGTTCCAAAGCCACCTGCACGACTGCCTCGACTGCGCGCACGGAGGGAAGCACTGATGAATGCGGAACGCGGAATGCGGAATGCGGAATGGCGGACGCACGACGCGCCAGCGTTTTGGACTGCGGCAGTCCGCTGCCGCTTTTCCTTGAAGGAGCCCGCGCGAAAGCGCCCGAGGACTGGCGCAGTCCAGACCCTCGCGGTGCTCGCGGCGCTGCTTCTTTCAGTCGGTTCAACCCAGGCCGCCAGCACGCTCTTCACCGGCGCCACGGTTCACACCGTCTCCGGCGAGACGCTCGCGCCCGGCAACGTGCTGGTGCGCGGCGGCAAAATCATCTCCGTGTCGGTGAACGTCGCTGCGAAGGCCGACCGCGTCGTGGATCTCAAGGGGCTTCACCTGTATCCCGGCCTCATCGCCGTGCCGAGTTCGCTCGGGCTCGTCGAGGTCAGCTCCGTCCGCGCCACGCTCGACATGAGCGAGGTCGGCAGCTTCAACCCCGATGTGCGCGCGTGGCTGTCCGTCAGCCCCGACTCCGAGCTGCTGCCCGTGGCGCGGGCCAACGGCATCACGCACTTTCTCGCCACGCCGCAGGGCGGCACGGTCAGCGGACAGAGCGGCCTCATGCGCATCAATGGCTGGGGCATGGAGGAGATGACCGTCGCCTCGCCCGTCGCGCTGCACGTCGCCTGGCCGAGCGCCGGCGGTGGCGGCTTCGGAGGACGCCGCGGTGGCGGCCCGCCTGCCGCGGAGGAAGGCGCGAGCGCCCGGCAGCGCAGGCTCGCGGAGTTGCAAAACTTCTTCGACGAGGCGCGAGCCTACGACAAGGCGGGGCGAGCCGCGGCCGCGAACACTGCCGCCGCGCCCGCACTCAATCCTTCGTGGGAGGCGATGCTTCCGTTCGTCCGCGGCGAACGTCCGCTGATGGTGCACGCGGATGATTTCCGCCAGATTCGCGCGGCGGTCGCGTGGGCGAACACGAACAAGTTCAGGATCATCCTCGCCGGCGGACGCGACGCGTGGCGCGAGGCGTCGCTGCTCGCGAGCAACAAGGTCGCGGTCATTTACGAATCCACCTTCGACCTGCCGAACCGCGACTCGGAATCCTACGACGCGAACTTCGCCGCCCCCGCCGTGCTTCATCGCGCCGGCGTGAAGGTCATCTTCAGCGAGGGGCTCGGCGGCCGCGCGGCGTCGCAGGCGCGCAACCTGCCGTATCGCGCGGCGCAGGCGGTGGCGTTCGGCCTGCCCGCGACCGAGGCGCTCAAGGGCATGACGCTCCACGCCGCCGAGGCGCTCGGCGTCGCGGACCGGCTCGGGAGCATCGACGCGGGCAAAGAGGCGAGCTTCTTCGCGATGGACGGCGACGTGCTGGACACGCGCGCGCAGGTCCGGCGGCTGTGGCTGGCGGGCGTCGAGCAACCGCTCGACAGCAAACACACGCGCCTCTGGCAGCGCTACAACAGCCGGCCGAAGCCGAACTGATCATGAATGCGGAATCCGGAATGCGGAATGCGGAGTGGCGGACGTCCGCGGTTGCGGTCGCGACGCTCCTGGCTGCTGGCTCGGGTGCGTTCGGCGCCGACACCGTCTTCTCCGCTGCGTCCGTTCACACCGTTTCCGGCGAGACGCTTGCGCCGGGGCAGGTCCACGTTCGGGACGGCAAGATTGTAACGGTGGCGAGGCAGATCCGAGTCGCGGGCGCGAAGGCGGTGGACTTGAAGGGGCTTCACCTGTTCCCCGGCCTCATCGCGTCGTCCACGTCGCTCGGGCTGATCGAGATTGATGCCATCCGCGCGAGCCGCGACATGGTCGAATCGGGCGACTATCATCCCGAAGTCCGCTCCTGGCTCTCGGTGAATCCCGACTCGGAGCTGCTGCCCGTCGCGCGCGCGAATGGCATGACGCACTTCGTCGCGACGCCTCAAGGCGGCGTGGTCAGCGGACAGTCCGGCCTGCTCGCGCTCGACGGCTG